>JAURQY010000086.1 GCA_030835875.1 Nitriliruptorales bacterium
CTTCTCCGCCACGACGCTGTAGAGCACGTCACGGTCGAACGAGGGGTCCTCCTGCTCGAGGTGGACCGTCCAGCCGGTGCCGTTGTACTCCGGGTAGACGTTGATCTCGCCGGCGAGCAGCGCGTCGCGGTTGACGACGGTTCCACCGAGGATCGTGCGGTCCTCGACCGGGATGCCGGCCTCCTCGAGCGCGATGACGAGCATCTGGCCGAGGAGGATGTTCTCGGTGAAGTCCTTGGAGCCGACGACGATCGTGGATCCCGCGTCGTCGGATCCGCACGCGCTGAGCGCGAGACCGGCGGCGAGGGTGAGTGCTGCGATACGGACCTTGCGGGTCACCTGGGTCATTCTGTTCTCCGTGAGAGGGGATAGGGGGACCCGTGCGATGCAGACGCGGAGGACTCCGAGCGGGAGACGCGCCACACCTGAGGCGCACGGACCGGTGCGGAACGACGCTCTCGCCGCTCTACGACACCGATAGATCGACCCTACCCACCTCGTCCGCGAGATGCGAACAGGCCTCCATCGCCCTCGGGATCGCCCGGCGACGGTGCGAGGAGTCCGAGCAGCGCTACCGTCGCAGGGATCAGCACGAGCCAGCGCAGGACCGGCACGTAGCTGCCGCTGACATCGCGGCCGAGCGAGATCGCGAGCGGACCGAGTGCGGTCGATGCACCACCGAGTGCGCTCACCACGCCGCGGATCGCGCCGAGATGCCTGAGCCCGTACAGGCGCGGCACCGCGCCCGCCTCGAGCGAGCGTGCTGCAGCGCCCGACGCGCCGATCGCCATCCCGTAGCCGATGGCGAGGATCCCGGGCCGGACGAACGGCACGGCGAGCATCGCCGTCGCGAGCAGCAGCATCGAGGCCAGCAGGATCCAGCGCGGCGCGACGCGGTCGACGAGCGACCCGACGAGCAGCACCGTCGTGAACGTCGCGACCGTCTGCGGGAGGAAGTTCGCTGCCGCTTCGACGGGCGTGAGCCCCTGCTCACCGAGCAGATCGATCTGGTGGAAGGCCAGCGCGGTCGTGAGCATGCCGGTCGCGACGCTCCCTCCGATGAGCGCCCACAGCATCGGGGTCCGCAGCGCCTCGGCACGCGTGTGGTCCCGACGAGCGCGGACCGCTCCCCCGCCGACGGTCGGCACACCGGCAGGACCGGTGCCGACAGCAGCGGCGACGGATGCGGCTGCATCCGGATCCGCGACCGCCCCACGGCCCTCATCAGGATCGACGCCGTCAGGCTGCTGACCGACGTCCTCAGGACGGTCGACGAACCCGTAGCGCGCCACGGGGACGAGCACACCCGCGACGAGCAGCGCGAGGACGACCCACGTCCAGCGCCAGTCGACGCGAGCGATCGACCACGTCGCGAGCAGCGGGACGAGCGCGATGAGCGACGATCCGACCGCGGTCACGACACCGATCGCGAACCCACGACGCCGCACGAACCACGGTGCGACCGCGTTCGTCGCGACGAGCGAGAGCGACCCCTGCCCGAGCATGCGGATCCCGACGAACCCGAGCGTGAGCGTGACCGCGCCGGAGACCGCACCCATCCCCGTGAGCGCGACCGCGAGGCCGAGCGCGACGACGAGGAGCGTCCGACGCGTCCCGTGCTCGTCGAGCGCACGTCCGATGCGCGGCAGCACCGCCGACGCGAGGAGCGTGCCGACGAGGTAGGCGGCCGAGACCTCCGAGCGGGTGAGGTCGAGCGCCGCCATCATCGGGTCGACGAAGACGCTGACCCCGACGGTCTGACCGGGGCCGGTGAGCCCAAGCATGAGCGCGGCGAGCGCGACCATGCGCCAGCCGTGGAAGGGAGCACGCGCAGCGGCGCGCGACGCAGGCTCGCTCACGCGAACAGGACCTGACGGAGCGTGAGGTCCGGGTGGTCGACCTCGGCGCGCTTCGCGACCCACTCGCTGCGGAAGAGCGCGAGCGGCACCCCGTCGGCACGGTGGTAGACGGCAGTGTCACGGAGGCCCCGCAGCTTCGCCACGGACGCGTCATCGGTGCCGCGCGCGGCCGCCCAGTTCGCCGCGGCGAGCCGCATCGGCGCACCGAACTCGTGCTCCATGCGCCACGTCGCGACGTCGAACTGCAGCTGCCCCACGGCGGCGAGCAGCGGCTCCTGGTCGCCGAGGTCGGGATGGCGCAGCACCTGCACCACGCCCTCCTCGTCGAGCTGCTCGAGGCCGCGCCGGAACTGCTTGACCTTCGACCGGTCCGCGAGCGAGGCGACGGCGAAGCGCTCCGGCGTGAACGTCGGGAGCGGCGGGAACGTGACGGCCGGACCGTCGTGCAGCGTGTCGCCGATGCGCAGGTCGGTCGCGTTGACGAGCCCGATGATGTCGCCGGGGAACGCCTCCTCGACGGTCTCGCGCTCGCGACCGAACACCTGGTGCGCGTACTTCGCGACGACGCGTCGGCCGGTGCGCGTGCAGGTCAGCGACGTGCCGCGCTCGAAGCGGCCCGAGCAGATGCGCACGAACGCGAGCCGGTCACGGTGGCGCGGGTCGAGGTTCGCCTGGACCTTGAACACGAAGCCGCTGAACGGCGCATCGACCGCACGCTCGGCCCCGTCGACGGTGGGACGCGGGCCCGGCGACGGCGCGAGCGCGACGACCGCGTCGAGCAGCAGCCGGACGCCGAAGTTGACGAGCGCCGAGCCGAAGAACACCGGGGTGGCCGTGCCGCCGCGGTAGTCCTCGCCGAGCGACGCCGCGTCGACGGTGCGCCCGAGCGAGTCGAGGAGCTCGAGCTCCTCGTCCGCCGCACGCACCGACGCCTCCGGGAGCTCGGCGCGCACGTCCTCCCAACGTTCCGTCGATGCGACCCCCGTCGTGCGGCCGCGCCCGGTGCCCTCGAGGCGGTGGAACGTGCCGTCACGGCGGTCGACGACGCCGAGGAAGCGGCCCGCGTCATGCACCGGCCAGGTCACGGGACGCGGATCCATCCCGAGCTTCTCC
>JAURQY010000087.1 GCA_030835875.1 Nitriliruptorales bacterium
GACACGCTCGGCGCTCCGGCGACGCTGCTCACCACCGGCGTGCTCCTCATCCTCATGGCGGTCGGGCTCGGACGCCTCCGCCGCTCCCAGGAGGTCGACCATGCGTGATGACCTGACGCCGCGTCGCGACCCGGTCCCGTCCGACGGCCCCTCCTCACGCCTGCTCGTCGCCGCTGCGGTCGTCGCCGTCGTGACCCTCGGCATCGTGCTGCGCTTCGGCCTCGTCGAGCCGCCGATGCTCGACCCCGTCGACGCGTCGACCCGCCCGACCGTGTCGCTCGCGCTCGTGACCTACCGCGACGTGGAGCGGAGCCAGTGCCTCGACGTCGTGACCCCCGATGGCGCAGTCCGATCGGTGCGGTGCGGCCTGGACGGCGTGGGACCGCTCGTCGGCTGGGACGCGCGCGGCATCCTGGTCGTCCGCTACCTCCCGATGGGCGAGCGTGTCGAGGCGATCGACCCGGTGACGGGCGCGATCACCACCGTCCCCGACGTCGACCCCCGTGACGTGTCGATGCGCTGGTCGGGGGAGTGGTTCGAGACGGACCGGGCCGGCGGGACGCTCATCCTGCGTGACGAGGGTGGCGCGGTCCTCTGGCGCGTCGAGGCGCCGGACAACTACCGGATCTCTTCCACGGCGCTCGATGCGGCGACGGGGCGCTTCGCGCTGCTCGACTCCGTGGGACGACTGCTCGTGCTCGCTCCCGGGGCGACGGAGCCGCGCGTCTGGGTCGACGACGTTGGCGCCGAGTACGGCGAGCTCGTCTGGGAGGGGACGGCGCTGGTCGCGGACTAACCTCCTGCGACCGCCCGAGAACATCCTTCGCACGCCCGGGAGCCGCCGTGTCCGACGTCGCGCCGCAGCTGCCGAAGGCCTACGAGCCCTCCGCCGTCGAGGCAGACCTGTATGCCGACTGGGAGCGGGCGGGCCTGTTCCACGCAGAGCCCGACGCTTCGGGTGAACCGTTCAGCATCGTCATCCCCCCGCCGAACGTCACCGGCTCGCTGCACGTCGGCCACGCGCTCGACAACACCATCCAGGACGTCATCGTCCGCCGGGAGCGGATGCGCGGGAAGAACGCCGTCTGGATCCCCGGCACCGACCACGCCGGCATCGCCACGCAGATGGTCGTCGAGAAGCAGCTCGCCGCCGAGGGGCTCACGCGCCACGACCTCGGCCGCGAGGCGTTCCTCGAGCGTGTGTGGGCCTGGCGCGAGGAATCCGGCGGGACGATCCTGCGCCAGCTGCGCGTCCTCGGCTGCTCGCCCGACTGGGAGCGTGAGGCGTTCACGTTCGACGAGCAGCGCAACCGTGCGGTCACCAAGGTCTTCGTCGACTGGTACGCGCAGGGGCTCATCTACCGCGGGACGCGGCTGATCAACTGGGACCCTGCGCTGCGCACCGCGCTGAGCGACATCGAGGTCGAGCACCGCGAGATCACGGGCGAGCTCGTCCACTTCCGCTACCCGCTCGTCGACGGTGACGGCGCCAGCGATGCGGACGGGGGCATCGTCGTCGCGACGACGCGCGTCGAGACGATGCTCGGTGACACGGCGATCGCCGTGCACCCCGACGACGAGCGCTACCGCCACCTCGTCGGGCGCTCCGTCCGCCACCCGTTCGTCGAGCGTGAGATCCCGATCATCGCCGACGACTACGTCGACCCGGCGTTCGGCTCGGGTGCGGTGAAGATCACGCCCGCGCACGACCCGAACGACCATGCGATCGGCGAGCGGCACGGCCTCGCGATGCTCGACGTGATGGACGACGCCGGCGCGATGAGCGAGGCCGCGGGTCCCTTCGCCGGGCTCGACCGCTTCGCCGCGCGTGCTGCGGTGAAGGAGGCGCTCGACGGGCTCGGTCTGCTCGTCGAGGTCAAGGACCACGTGCATCCGGTCGGGCACTCGCAGCGCTCCGGCGTCATCGTCGAACCGCGCCTCAGCGACCAGTGGTTCGTCGCCGTCCGTTCGCTCGCCGAACGTGCTGCGGAGGCGGTGCGTGACGGTCTCGTCACGTTCGTCCCGGAGCGCTCCGCACGGTCGTTCCTCGAGTGGCTCGACGGGCTGCACGACTGGTGCATCTCGCGCCAGCTGTGGTGGGGGCACCGCATCCCCGCCTGGTACGGCCCGGACGGCGAGCTGCGCGTGCAGGCGGAGCAGCCCGAGGGCGAGGGGTGGGTCCAGGACGAGGACGTCCTCGACACCTGGTTCTCGAGCCAGCTGTGGCCCTTCACCGCGTTCGGCTGGCCGGACGCGACACCGGAGCTCGCCCGCTGGTACCCGACCTCGACGCTCGTCACCGGCTATGACATCAACACGTTCTGGGTGTCGCGCATGCTGATGGCGGGGCTCGCCTTCACCGACGAGGTCCCGTTCCGCGTGGTGCACAACCATGGGCTCGTCCGCGACGAGCACGGCAAGAAGATGTCGAAGTCGTTCGGGAACGTCATCGATCCGCTCGACCTCGTCGAGGCGTACGGGGCGGACGCGACCCGGTTCGCGTTGCTGCGCAACGCCGCTCCCGGCATCGACGTGCCGCTCGCCGAGGAGTGGGTTGAGGGTGCGAAGCGGTTCGTGAACAAGCTCTGGAACGCGGCGCGCTTCACGATCTCCAACCTCGACGGGCAGCGGCCCGGCGCCCTCCCACCCGAGGAGCGGCGCACGCTCGAGGACCGGTGGCTGCTCGACGCGCTCGCCGCGATGCACGCGGAGGTCGACACCGCCTACGACGCCTACGACTGGCCCGTCGTCGCGCGCGGGATCTACCGCTTCGTCTGGGACGAGTTCGCCGACTGGTACCTCGAGGCCGTCAAGGACCGCATCTACGGCGACGACGTCGAGGCGCAGCGTGACGCGCGCGCCGTGCTCGCGCACGTGCTCGAGATGACGCTCCGCCTCGCCGCGCCGCTGCTGCCGTTCGTCACCGAGGCCGCATGGCGCCCGCTGACGGGCAGCGCCGGGGGAGCGGCGTCGCTCATGGCGGCGGACTGGCCCGAGGCCGCCGGTCAGGTCAACGCGGATGCGCGTTCGCGCTTCGCGATCGTGCAGGGGCTCGTGCGCGAGGTCCACCGGTTCCGCTCGCAGCTGCGCATCGCGCCGTCGGTGCGCATCGAGCTCGACGTCGAGCCGGCCGACGCGACCGCCCGCGCGGTCCTCGCCGAGCATGCCGGTCTCGTCCGCTCGCTCGCCGGTCTCGGACGACTCGACGTGGTCGACGCCCTGCCGGAGCGGGCCGGGAGCTCGAGCATCGTGTTCCCGTCCGGACGCGCGAGCGTGCCGCTCGAGGGCGTGATCGACCTCGAGGCGGAGGCCGCACGGCTGCGCACCGAGCGCGAGCGTGCGCTCGCGGACGTGGCACGCCTGGATGCGAAGCTCGCGAACGAGGGCTTCGTGTCGCGCGCGCCGGCCGACGTCGTCGCGAAGGAGCGGGAGAAGCGCGCGGCCGCCGAGCGCGCCGTCGATGAGCTGACGGCACGGCTCGCGGCGTTCGGCGTCGACGCGTGACCGTGCCGCGATGACCGTCATGGGGACGGGCGCCTACGGGCGCGCGCTCGACGCGCTGAGCGCTCGTGGGCCCGGACGCATGGTGCCCGACCTCGACCGCATCACGGAGCTCGTCGCGCTCCTCGGCGACCCGCAGCACGCCTACCGCAGCATCCACGTGACCGGCACGAACGGGAAGGGCTCGACGGTCCGGATCGCGTCGGCGCTCCTCGAGGCGGTCGGGCTCCGGACCGGGACCTACGTCTCGCCGCACCTCCACGACGTCCGCGAGCGCATCATGGTGGGGCTCCGGCCGATCTCGCCGGAGGTGTTCGCCGAGGTTCACGCGGAGGTCGACGCGCTCGCGCGGCTGATGGACGAGCGGGCGGCCGAGCGCGACGGCACCGACGTGCATCCGGTCACGTTCTTCGAGCTGATGACCGCGATGGCGTTCGCGCACCTCGCCGACGAGGCCGTCGACGCTGCGGTCATCGAGGTCGGGCTGGGGGGGCGCTGGGACGCGACGAACGTCCTCGACGCGGACGTCGCCGTCATCGGCGAGGTCGACCTCGACCACTCGATGCTCGGCGACACGCCGGAGCAGGTCGCGGGGGAGAAGGTCGGCATCATCAAGCCCGGCGCGCACGTGGTCTCCGCCGCGCAGACGCCTGGCGTCACCGCGATCGTCGAGCGTGCGGCGGCGGACGCTGGCGCCGACCTCGTCGTCGTCGGTCGCGACCTCGTGCTGCTCGGA
>JAURQY010000088.1 GCA_030835875.1 Nitriliruptorales bacterium
ACCACATGGTCCGCGGCGACGCTCGCGATGCCGACCTCGAGGCGCACATCGACACCGCGCGCCTGCAGCTCGGCGAGCGCTGAGTCGCCCGATCGGTCGGACAGTCCGCCGAGCAGCTGATCGCGGGCCTCGACGAGGACGATGCGCACGCGGTCGACGTCGAGCGTCGGGTGATCATGCCGGACGACGAGGTCGACGAGCTCCGCGAGAGAACCGGCGAGCTCGACGCCGGTGGGACCGCCCCCGGCGACCACGAAGCTCAGCGTCCCATCGTCGGCCGCGCCCGGAGCGGACGCCGCGACCGTCGCCTCCTCGAAGCGCTGCAGCACCGCGTTGCGCAGCAGGGTGGCCTCGGCGAGCGACTTCAGTCCGAACGCATGCTCAGCGACTCCGGGCACACCGAAGTCCTCGGTGATGGCACCCGCGGCGATCACGAGATGGTCGTAGGCGACCTCCGTCGCGTCACTGAGCCGCACGGCATGACGGGCAGGGTCGATGGCGACGACCTCACCGAGTCGGATCTCGACCTTCTCGCGTCGCAGGATCGCGCGCAGCGAGATGCCGACGTCCTGCGGCTGCAGTCCCGCGGTCGCGATCTGGTAGAGCAGCGGCTGGAACGTGTGATGGTTCCGACGGTCGATCAGCGTGACGTGCGCGTCCAGGTGCCCCCTCCGGCGCGCACGCGCGAGCCGACGGACGATCGCGAGTCCACCGAAGCCCCCACCGATGACGACGATGCGGACGGGCGTCGTGGGTGCCGTCACGCGGCCAGCAGTGCGATGGCGGTGCTCATCGCGAGCATGAGGGTCGCGGGGATCGCCTTCTTGACGGGATCGCCGACCTTCACGTGCATCGCGAGTGCGCCGACCATCAGCGCAGCGACGACGCCGGCTGCGATGCGGACCGGAAGGTCGAGCCACACCCCGGCGACGAGGAGGAGTCCGGCCGAGACCTTCAGGACGCCGACAACGTAGAAGACGGCGACCGGCAGGCCGTAGACGGCGAACTCCTCACGGAGCGACGTCGCGGCGCCGCCGCGGTAGGCGGTCGCCGATCGTGACCTGACGAGCCACACGTTGAGCAGACCGAGGCCCACCACCAACTGGAGGACAGTGACGATCGTGTCCTGCGTCATGCTGCCGCCCATCTCGGTCGGGGCACCGCGAGCAGCGCCGGTAGTTTGGACGCTATCGCACAGGTCGGTCGGCCGTCCGGGATCCTCGCCGGCGTCGAGTCCGAGCATTCAGTCTGAGGGTGGGAGCGCCAGCGGTGACGATCGTCACGATGGGCGCGACCGTCATATCCGCGCTGCTCTTCCTCGGCTACGGCGCACTCGTCCTCTTCACCGGCGGCATGCGGGCCGAGTTCGAACGCTTCGGGCTCGCTCGCTTCCGCCGGGCGACCGGGGCACTGGAGGTGCTCGGAGGCCTCGGCCTGCTCGTCGGCCTGCTGCGCACCGAGGTCCTCATCGTCGCGTCCGGTGGACTCACCCTCCTCATGCTGCTCGGGGTCCTCACGCGCGTCCGCGTCAGGGATCCGCTCGTCGAGATCGTGCCGGCCGCCGTGCTCATGCTCATGAACGGGTTCGTGCTGGCCGTCGCCACGGGACTCCTCGAGGCTCCGTAGCATCGAACGATGAACGAACGCATCGAAGGGTTCGCCGAGCTGCTCGCCGGCGGTGGATCGTTCATCCTCACCGGTGCGGGGATCTCGACCGGCTCGGGTATCCCCGACTACCGCGGCCCCGACGGACGGCACCGCGACGACCGGCCGATGACCATCGATCGCTTCCTCGCCTCCGACGACGACCAGCGCGCCTACTGGGCACGCAGCCACATCGGCTGGGAACGCTTCCGCCACGCCGCACCGAACGCCGCCCACCGTGCGGTCACCGAGCTGCAGCGTGCCGGGCTCACCGCCGGCGTCGTCACGCAGAACGTCGACGGACTGCACGTCGCGGCCGGGGCGACCGACGTCATCGAGATCCACGGCCGGCTCGACGAGGTCGTCTGCCTCGACTGCGGCGAGCTGACCGGACGGGACGTACTCGCGCAGCGTCTCGAGGAGCACAACCCCGGCTTCCGCGACGAGGTCAGTGCCGACGAGACGGCCGTGCGACCCGACGGCGACATCCTCCTCCATGCGCACGACGTCGCACGCTTCGTGTTCGTCGGGTGCGCGACGTGCGGCGGGCGGCTCAAGCCCGGCGTCGTCATGTTCGGCGAGCAGGTGCCGCGCGACCGCTACGCGGGGCACGCGGACTCGTCGACGAGGCGCGCTCGCTCGTCGTGCTCGGCTCATCGCTGAGCGTCGGCTCCGGCTACCGCATTGTGCTCGACGCGGCGGCACGCGGGATACCGATCGCGGTCGTCAACCGCGGCCACAGCCGCGGCGACGCGCACGCGACCATCCGCATCGACGACGACCTGTGCGACGTGCTGCCCGCGGTCCTCCGCGTGCCTCTGCGGCGTCTGGCTGGCTAGTCCCATCGACTCGCAGACGACACCGGAACATGGGAACAACAAGACGCATCAGTTGGTGCGTCCGGTCGGGCTGCCACCCGTCTCGGCCCTCCAGTATTCGGGCACCCTCCGCGCGATGACGACCGCCCCGAGCACGCACGCGACGCCCCCGGAGACGACGGAGAACGTCGGACCTGCGACAGCGGCGACCGCCCCGGCCTCGAGGTCGCCGAGTCGAGGACCGCTGGCGACGACGGCGACGTTCATGCCGAACAGCCTCCCGCGGAGCTCGTCGGGTACGGCGAGCTGCAGGATCGTGACGCGCAAGATCGCCGAAACGACGTCAGCGGCGCCAGCGACCATCAGGAGCGCCACCGCCAGCGGGATGCCCCGCGAGAACCCGAACGCAGCGATCGCGATGCCCCAGATGACGACGGCGATCACGACGGCGCGACCCTGCCGCCGAATGCGGGTCACCCAGCCGCTCGTCAGTGCGGCGGCCAGCGAACCGAGCCCAGGAGCGGCGTAGAGCAGCCCCACTGTCGCCGCGCTCCCACCAGGGAGCACCTCG
>JAURQY010000089.1 GCA_030835875.1 Nitriliruptorales bacterium
CGGCGGTCGAGAATCCGATGCAGTAGTCGGTCCCGTGGACGTCGTTGTCCATCGTCTTCGGGATCGCGGTGACCGCGAAGCCCTCCTCGTGGAGTCGACGCGCGTAGGAGAGCGGGTCGTCCCCACCGATCGCGATGAGCGCGTCGAGCCGCAGGCGCTCGAGCACCCGCAGCACGTGCGGCGTGAAGTCGTACGGCTCCCCGCTCCCGGCCTGCTCCGCGGCCCGGCCGGCGAGGAAGGCGGGCATGTCCTTCGCGCGGACCCTGCCCGGGTTCGTGCGCGAGGTGTGGAGGAACGTGCCGCCCGTTCGGTCGATGGTGCGGACGACCCCGGGGTCGAGCGGACGCGTGCAGTGCTCGTCGGAGGTCGGGTCCTCGAGGTCGTACTCGAGGAGGCCGCCCCAGCCGCGGCGGATGCCGAGGACCTCGTGGCCCTCGGAGGCGACGCGTTCGACGACCGCCTTGATGCTCGGGTTGAGGCCGGGGACGTCACCGCCGCCGGTGAGGATGCCGATGCGCATGGTGGCTCCATGAGGGAGTGGAGATGGAGGTTCGTGCCGCGTCAGCGTACGCGCGATCAGCGCGTGAGCACCTTCAGCGCGGACCGTGCGGCATGGTGGCCGCACATCCCGTGCACGCCGGCGCCCGGCGCGGTCGACGCCGAGCAGAGGAACGCGCCCGGCACGCTCGTCGCGTACGGGTCGGGGCCGAAGCGGGGGCGTGCGACGAGCTGCCGCAACGTGAGCGCCCCGCCCGTGATGTCGCCGCCGACGAGGTTCAGGTTGTCCGCGGCGAAGTCGGACGGTGTCGTGACGTGCGTCGCGACGATGCGCGCGGCGAGCCCCGGCGCCGCCCGCTCGAGCTCACCGAGGATGGCGTCGCGGGCGACCGTCGGGTCGGGCGCCGCGCTGCCGCCCGGGACGTGCGCGTAGGCCCAGACCGGCTCGACGTCGCCGACGCGGCGCGACGGGTCGGCGACGGCCGGCTGCGACACGAGGACGTAGGGCCGCTCGGGCATCCGACCGCCGCTGCTCGCCGCCTCGGACGCGGCGACCTTGCCGAACGTTCCGCCGAGGTGGAGCGTGCCGGCTCGTCGCGCACCCTCCGCGGCCCACGGCACACCACCGCGCACGGCGAGGTCGACCTTGAACGCGGCTGCGGTCGCGTGCCGCCAGCCGCGCAGGCGGCGCTGCTCGCCCGGGTCGACCGCGTCGCCGAGGACGTCGGCGAGCTGCCCGGGATCCGTGTCGAAGAGCACGACGCGCGCGCGTGGCACGTCGCGCATCGAACGCACGCGGACGCCCGTCACCACCTCGCCGCCGAGGTCCTCGAGCAGCGCGACCATCGCGCGCCAGATCGACTGCGAGCCCCCTCGCGCGACCGGCCAGCCACGCGCATGGCCGGCAGCGATCAGCATGGTCGCGACGCCGGTCGTCCCCGGCGTGTCGAGCGGCGCGACCGCGTGCGCGGCGACGCCACCGAACAGCGCCGCGCCCGGACCGTCGAGCCCGTGCGCGAAGCGCGACGCGGTGAGCGTCGCCGGCGCGAGCGACGGCAGTCCGCCACGGGCGAGCACGAGCGGATGGCGTGGGAAGCGCACGAGCGGACCGAGGATCGACGCGGCGAGCGCGTCGAAGTGGCGCGACGGTGCGGCGAAGAGCGTGCGCCACCACGCGCCGTCCGCACCGAGTCCCGCGACGGTCTCGTCGAGGTCGCGGTGGAGCAGCGCCGCATCGCCGCCGTCGAGCGGGTGCGCGCAGGCGACCTCCGGGTGCAGCCACTCGAGGCCGTAGCGGTCGAGCGGCAGCGTGCGCAGGTACGGCGAGCCGATCCCGAACGGGTGGACGGCCGCGCAGTGGTCGTGCACGAGCCCGTCGACCACAGGGTCCGGGAACGAGCGCGTGCCGCCGCCCGGCTCGTCGGCCGCCTCGAGGACGGTGACGCGGAAGCCCTCGTGCGCGAGCGTCAGCGCGGCGGCGAGCCCGTTCGGACCCGCGCCGACGACGACCGCGTCGGTCCTCACGTGCTGCTGCCGCGGAGCACCATCTGCTCGCCGTCCGCGTCGACCTCGACGACGTCGCCCGCGATGCGTCCCTCGAGCAGCGCGAGCGCGAGCGGGTCCTCGACGTACGTGCGGATCGCACGCTTGAGCGGTCGTGCGCCGTAGACCGGGTCGTAGCCGAGCCGGGCGAGCAGGTCCTTCCCGGCGTCGGTGACACGCAGCTCGAGGTCCCGCTCCTCGAGACGTCGCCGCAGGCGCGCGAGCTGCACGTCGACGATCGCGCGCAGGTCCTCGGGTCCGAGCCGGTCGAAGATGACGGTCTCGTCGATGCGGTTGAGGAACTCCGGGCGGAAGTGTCCGCGCACGTCGACCATGACCCGCTCGCGCAGCTCGTCGGGCGAGAGCGTGACGTCGAGGATGTGGGTCGAGCCGAGGTTCGACGTCATGATCACGACGACGTTGCGGAAGTCGACGGTGCGGCCCTGGCCGTCGGTGAGCCGCCCGTCGTCGAGCAGCTGGAGCAGGACGTTGAACACGTCCGGATGCGCCTTCTCGACCTCGTCGAGCAGGATCACCCGGTAGGGGCGACGGCGCACCGCCTCGGTCAGCTGACCGGCGTCCTCGTAGCCGACGTAGCCCGGGGGCGCGCCGATCAGGCGGGAGATCGAGTGCTTCTCCTGGAACTCGCCCATGTCGATGCGGACGAGCGCCTGCTCGTCGTCGAAGAGGAACGCGGCGAGCGTGCGCGCGAGCTCGGTCTTGCCGACACCCGTCGGCCCGAGGAAGAGGAACGAGCCGAGCGGACGATCAGGGTCCGCGAGTCCGGCGCGCGATCGGCGCACCGCGTTCGCGACCGCGGCGACCGCGGCCTCCTGGCCGATGACACGCTCGTGCAGCTCGTCCTCGAGCCGGGCGAGCTTCGCCGACTCCGACTCGATGAGCCGCGCGACGGGGATGCCGGTCCAGCGACCCACGACCTGCGCGATCTCGGTCTCGGTGACCTCCTCCTCGAGGAGCGACTCGCCCGACTCGCGCAGCGCCGTCATCTCGGCGTCGGCGGCGACGAGGCGACGCTCGAGGTCGGGGATCGTCCCGTACCGCAGCTCGGCGACGCGCTCGAGCGCACCCTCACGCTCGGCGGCGGCGGCCTGCTCGCGCACCGCCTCGAGCTCCTCGCGCAGCGCCTGCAGCTCGGCGATCGCGTCCTTCTCCTGCTGCCAGCGCGCCTTCATCACGTCGAGCTTCTCGCCGAGCTCCGCGAGCTCGACCTCGAGGTCGGCGAGCCGCTGCTTCGCGCTCGCCGACTCCTCCTTCGCGAGCCCCACCCGTTCGATCTCGAGCTGGCGACGCCGACGGTCGACCTCGTCGATCTCGGGCGGCATCGAGTCGATCGCGATGCGCAGCCCTGCGGCCGCCTCGTCGAGCAGGTCGATGGCCTTGTCCGGGAGGAAGCGCTCGGTGAGGTAGCGGTGGGAGAGCTTCGCCGACGCGACGATGGCGTC
>JAURQY010000090.1 GCA_030835875.1 Nitriliruptorales bacterium
AAGGCGCGGTCGCGTCAGCACGTGCCCGGTCGTGTCGATCGTCGCCGGCGCGCCGAGGCGCAGGACCTTGGGCTGCACGCTGCCACAGGTCGGATCGTCCGCGAGGACACGCATCATGATGGTGAGCGCATCCGGTTCGACCGTGGCGTCAGGGTTCACGAGCAGCACGGCGTCGGCGGTCGAGGACCGGATACCGATGTTGACCGCGCCGCAGAAGCCCCGGTTCTCCGGCAGGCGCACGAGCGTCAGCGGATGGCGATGCCTCCCCCCACGGAACGCCTCGACGCGAGCGACGGTGTCGTCCACGCTCGCGTTGTCGAGCACGACGACATCGAGGCCGTCGTGCTCGATACGGTCGAGCGAGCGGAGGCAGCGGTCGATGTCGTCGGCCGAGTCCCAGGTGACGACCAGCGCAGTGACGCGGTGCACCTCAGCCCTGACCGCCCGCGTCAGGATCCGGGCCGGCGACCACGCCGCGCACGGATGCCCCGGGCACGACGCGAGCGCCCGGCGCGAGGAGCGCCTCCGCGACGACGGCGCGCTGTGCGACCAACGCCGCCTCGCACAGGAGCGTGTCGCTGACGTCCGCAGCATCCGCGATCCACGCTCCCGCTGCGGCGACCACATGCGGGCCGACGGCCGCCCCGCTGCCCACGCTCACCCGATCACCGAGCACCACCGGCGCGTCCAGCCGCGCGTCGGGAGCGACGCTGACGTCCGTCCCCACGCGCACACCGGCCCAGGCCGGTCGACCCGTCAGCGTTCCGAGGTCGGCGAGGTCGTCGAACGGCGGCCACGGCATCGCGCCGTCCAGCACGAGCCGCTGCCCGGCGAGGAACCGCTCCGGCGTCCCGAGGTCCGTCCACACGCCCTCGTGGACGACGCCCGTCAGCCGCTCGCCCGACTCGAGCAGGGTCGGGAACACCTCGCGCTCGAAGCTGAGCGGGCCGTCCGCGAAGCGTTCGAGCGCACCTGCGGACAGCACGTAGGCCCCCGCGTTGACCGTGTCATGGCCGGGTAGCGTGCCCGGCGCGGGCTTCTCGACGAACGCGACGATGCGCTCGTCCTCCAGCACGCACACTCCGAAGGTCGACGTGTCGGGGACACGCGTCAGCGAGATCGTCGCCGCCGCACCGGTGGCGTCATGCCGAGCGACGAGCGCGGTGACGTCGAGGTCGCTCAGGACGTCACCGTTGAGGACGAGCACCGGCTCGTCGAGTCCGACGGTCGCCGCGCGCACGCCACCTGCGGTGTCGAGCGGTGTCGGTTCGGGGACGAGGAAGACCTCGAGGCCGTGCGGTGCGAGCAGCTCGACGAGCGGCGCGAACGGAGCGGTGTCCGCCCCGACGATGAGCCCGACCCGCCGCGCGCCGGCGGCACCGAGGCGGCGGGCGAGGCCTGCGAGGAACGGCGCCCCGCAGAACGGCAGCATGGGCTTGGGGACGCTCGCGGCGAGCGGCAGGAGGCGCGTGCCGCGGCCGCCGGCGACGATCAGTGCGGTGCTCGGGACGCTCACCGTCGTCGCTCCCCCGTCGTGCTGCGCGCCGCACGCCGCGCCCGGGATGCGGCCGTCGTCGCGACGGCCCATGCGGCCAGCCCGGGCCACAGCAGCGGGCGCGCGAGGCGCGTCGCCCCGCGCGCATGACGGGAGAGGTACCGGTCGATGGCCCGTGCGTGCAGGAGGCGCGACCGCAGCGGGTGGCGGGAGGTGGACGCACCGACGCGGTGGATGACGAGCGCGTCGGGGACGAACCGGATGCGGCGGCCCCGCTCACGGAGCCGCGCACACAGGTCGACGTCCTCGACGAAGAGCCGGAAGCCCGGGTCGAACCCGCCGACGGCATCCAGATCGGCCCGTCGGACCGCGAAGGCGCAGCCCGAGACCCAGTCCACGTCGCAGGCCGCCGTGGCCTCGGGCCCCGTCAGGTCGAGGGCGTGGTAGCGCCGGGTCGCAGGGTTGGCGGGCACCGCCCAGCCGACGAGGGCGTGCACGATGGCCGTCCCCGTGCCGGGGGTGCGCCGGGCGGACGCCTGGTGCGAGCCGTCCGGGTAGCGGACACGCGGTCCGACGACCGCGATGCCGGGATCCTCCGCGAGCACCGCGACCATCGTGCGCACGGAGCCCGTCGCGAACCGGACGTCGGCGTTCGCCGCGACGACGACATCGACCTCCGGCGGCAGGCTCGCTGCGCCCGCGTTGACGCCGCGCCCGTAGCCCACGTTCCCGAGCTCGATCACCCGGACGGCGGAGAACGAGGCGCGGACCGCGTCCGCCGTCCCATCGCGCGACCCGGCGTCGACGACCACGATCGGGCCGGGGTGGTCGGCGAGGGAGCCGAGCGCGCCGAGCACCTCGTCACGCGTGTCGTGGCTGACGAGGACGACGCCGGTCGTCGCCGGGTTCACCGTGATCCTGTGTCCCGAGCACCGAGCTCGTCGAGCAGGCGTTCGAGCCCTTCGCGCCAGTGCGGCAGCGGCCCGGCGCCGGTCACGCGAGCGTGCGTCGTGTCGAGCACCGACCATGCGGGACGCGGTGCCGGACGGCGGACCGCGCTCGACGGCTGTGGTGCGAGGTCGACGGCGCGGCCGGCGAGCTCGAACACGGCGGTGGCGACGCCGAACCAGCTCGCCGTCCCCTCGTTGACGAGATGCACGGTCCCGTACCGACCGCTGACCGCGAGCCGGCGCACGGCGGCCGCGAGGTCGCGGGTGGTCGTGGGCGATCCGGTCTGGTCGTCGACGACACGCACGGGACCGCCCTCGTCGGCGAGCCGCAGCATCGTGCGGACGAAGTTGCGACCGCGCGCACCGGACACCCACGCGGTCCGGACGATGTGATGCTCGCGCAGCGTCTCGCGGACGAGCTGCTCCCCCGCCGCCTTGCTCCGCCCGTAGACGCTGAGCGGCGCGACCGGGTCGTGCTCGACGTACCCGCGCGGGGTCCCCTCGGGGCCGGCCGGCGCGATGCCGTCGAACACGTAGTCCGTCGAGAACGTGACGAGCGTCGCGCCGCTGCGCTCGCAGGCACGGGCGAGCCACCACGGTGCGAGCGCGTTCGCACGGTGCGCGCCGTCCGGGTCGGCCTCGCAGCCGTCCACGTCGGTGCCCGCGGCGGCGTTGACGACGAGCACGGGCCGGAGCGAGGCGACGGCCTCGGCGACCGCCGCCTCGTCGGTCACGTCGAGCTGCGTGCGCGTGAGGCCGACCGTGTCATGGTCCGCGAAGGCATCGACGAGGTCGAGCCCCAGCTGACCACCGGCGCCGGTGATGAGGACCTTCACCGGGCAGCGCCCCGGCGGTCGGACGCGCCCCCGTCCTTCAGCGGTCGCCACCAGTCCTCACGCTCCCGATAGAACGCGATGGTCCGGTCGAGTCCCTCCTCGAACGTGACCTTCGGTGCCCATCCGAGTCCACGGATCCGCGTCGTGTCGACCGAGTAGCGCAGGTCGTGGCCCGGCCGGTCCGCGACGTGGTCGATGCGCTCCTCGCCGACACCGAAGCGCTCGAGGAGGATCATGGTGAGCTCACGGTTCGTGAGCTCGTTCCCCGCCCCGACGTTGTAGACGCTGCCCGGCTCGGCCTCGGTCAGCACGAGCCACTGCGCGGCCGCGTTGTCGACGACGTAGGTCCAGTCGCGAACGTTGCGTCCATCGCCGTACAGCGGGACGTTGCGCCCGTCGATCAGGTTCGTGACGAACAGCGGGATGACCTTCTCCGGGAAGTGGTACGGGCCGAAGTTGTTCGCCGTCCGGGTCACGGAGATCGGGTAGCCGTACGTCACGCCGTACGCACGGGCGAGCAGGTCTGCGCCGGCCTTCGACGCCGAGTACGGGCTGTTCGGTTCGAGCGCGTCGCCCTCGCGGAACGAGCCGGGCTCCTCGATGGAGCCGTAGACCTCGTCGGTGGAGATGTGCAGGACGCGCGGGACCTCGGCCCGACGGCACGCCTCGAACACGACTCCCGCCCCGGTCATGTTCGTGTCGAGGAACGCGGACGGGCCGTCGATCGAGCGGTCGACATGCGACTCGGCCGCGAAGTTCACGACCATGTCCGCACCTGCGACGGTCGCGGCGACCGCCTCGGGGTCACGGATGTCGCCGTGGACGAACGTGTAGCGGCGGTCCTCGCTGACGTCGGCGAGCGAGGCGAGGTTGCCGGCGTAGGTGAGCGCGTCGAGGTTCACGACCTCGACGTCGTCGGTCTCGGCGAGCACGTACCGGATGAAGTTCGAACCGATGAAGCCCGCGCCACCGGTGACGACGAGCTTCATACCCGACCCTCCGTGATCTCGATCTCGGCGTGGTCGCCGAGGAGGAACCGGTGCGCGGCCGGACGACGTTCCGTCCGCGAGATCCGCACGTCGCGTCCGAGCAGCGAGCCCTCCATGCGTGGCACGTCACGGAGATGGCAGCGCTCCATCAGCACGGAGTACTCGACCTCGCACCGCTCGAGCGTGCAGTCCGCCGCCACGGACGTGAACGGGCCGATGAACACGTCCTCGAGCACGGTGCCCGCACCGATGACGGCGGGGCCGCGCACGTGGCTGCGGATGAGCCGTGCGCCGGCCTCGACGACGACGTCCGGCGTGACGCTCGATGCCGCATCGAGCTCCCCGTCGACACGGCCGACGATGGTCGAGAGCACGACACGGTTCGCCTCGAGCAGCTCGTCCTTCTTCCCCGTGTCGAGCCACCAGCCCTCGACGAGCGACGCGCGGACCTGGCGCCCCTCCTCGACGAGCAGCTGGATCGCATCGGTGATCTCGAGCTCACCGCGCCATGATGGCTTGATGCGGCGCGCGGCATCGAGGATGGCGGAGGTGAAGAGGTAGACGCCGACGAGGGCGAGGTCGGACGGCGGGTCCTTCGGCTTCTCGACGAGGCGGACGATCGCTCCCTCGTCGTCGAGCACGGCGATGCCGAAGCGCTGCGGATCGGGGACCTGCTTCAGGAGCAGCTGTGCGGCCGGGGCATCACGCTCGAAGGCCTCGACGACGTACCGGATGCCGCCCTCGATCAGGTTGTCGCCGAGGAACATCACGAAGTCGTCGTCGCCGAGGAACGCCTCAGCGGTCAGCACCGCGTGCGCGAGTCCGAGCGGAGCGTCCTGTGGGATGTAGGTGACCTCGATGCCGAAGGCCGACCCGTCCCCGATCGCCGCACGGATCTCCGGGCCCGTGTCGCCGACGATGATGCCGACCTCAGTGACTCCGGCGTCGCGGATCTGCTCGAGGCCGTAGAACAGGATCGGCTTGTTCGCGACGGGCACGAGCTGCTTCGCGCTCGTGTGGGTGATCGGGCGCAGGCGGCTGCCCGAACCGCCCGCCAGGACCAGCGCCTTCATCCGACGTCCTCCCTCGCGAACCGTCCTCAGGACGTCGCGTCGTCACCGACGGCGACCACCACGGCAGCACCGTCCGGCACCCGCACCCCCTCCGGCAGCGGGAGCAGCGGTGCACCGAGCACCGCCGCGACCCACCCGGCCCGGACCTCCTGCTCAGGGAGCGAGTAGACGGTAGTCGTGCCGAGCGCGTCCATCCGCGAGGGGCCGGGGCCGGCCGTGCCGAGGCTCCGGAACCCAGCGCTCAGCAGCGTGTCCTGGACGATCTGCGTGCCGTCGGCGCGGCCACCGGAGTACAGCACGACCGTCGTCTGGCCGCGCGTCTGGGCGGTACCACGGTCGGCCGGCACGCGTCCCTCGCGGAGGTCCTCGAGCAGCGCGCGGGCGCCCGGCCCGTAGGGCAGGACGTACGCGCGTCCGGCGACGGTCCGCGGGTAGCTCGGGAGCGTCGTCATCGGGAGGCCGTCGCGGACGACCCCGAGCATCTCCGTCGACAGGTCCCGCATCTGTTCGACGCCGAGCCGGTCGTCGGTCACGAGGTTCGAGGCGACGTCGTCGACCAGTCGGTAGACGCGCGCAGGGTCCGCGAGGAGCCGAGCGTCGAGCACGCTCGCGATGACGGACCTGATGAACTGCTGCTGGCGGTCGATGCGCTCGAAGTCCGCACGAGGACCGCTCCGTGAGCGGACGAACGAGAGCGCCTCGCTCGGCCCCATGTCGTGGCAGCCCGCAGCGAAGTCGGCGCCACTCTTCGCATCGACCAGCGGCCGCTCGAGGCAGACCTCGACGGTGCCGAGCGTGCGGACGATGTCGATGAAGCCTCCGAGCGACACCATCGCGAAGTGGTTGACCGGGAGCCCGAGGTTGCTGCGCAGGCCGCGCAGCAGCGGGTCGGGCCCGCCGGCGAAGAGCTCGGTGAGCTTGCGCGGCTCGCCGCGCTCGTCGAACACGAGGAGGTCGCGCGGGATGCTCATCAGCGTGACCCCGCTGCGGTCCTCGCTGATCGCCACGTAGAGGATCGTGTCGCTCTGCTGGCCGGTGAAGTTTCCGAGCGTGAGCTCCGCACGGTCGGCCTCAGTGAGACCTGCGCGCGAGTCGGAGCCGACGACGAGGAACGAGCTGGCGCGGGCCGTCGACGCGACGACGTCGAGCTCGGGCACCTGGATGCGGGTGAGGTTCGCGTCCGCCTGCCGGATCAGGAGTGTCGCGCTCGCGGCACCGATGGACGCGAGGAGGACCGCGACACCCCCGAGCAGCATGCCGGTCCGACGCAGGCCGCGACGGCTCCGACCCCCGATGCGCTCCTCGCGCCAGGTGAGCCGGTCACGCGTTCGCATCGGTCACTCCCCCGCCGAATCGGTCGGCGGCACGACCGGTGTCGTGAGGTCGCGACCGAGGATGACCGCGATCGCGACCGGCTCGCCGTCCAGAAGCGGCGGCGTGTCCACCGCCTCCACAAGGGCCGTCGGGAACCGCTCCGCCAGCAGGAACGCGACCGGTTCCGCCTCCTTGTCGTCACGAAGGTAGGTGATGATGGTGCGCTCCCGGTCGAATCGGACGTCGTTGCCCGTCCCCTCGACGATGAAGCCGGCGCCGAGCAGTTCGACCTCGTACTGCGCCGCGAGTCCCGCGACGCCGGCACCGTTGAGGACGGCGATCCCCGTCACCGACCGCAGACGCTCGACGTCCTGGACCGGATCGATGTCATCGAACGGGAGCCCCTCCTGCAGGCGCTGGAAGCGCAGCATCGCCGACTCCTCGAGGACGACCAGCTCCCCTGTCGTCGGGTTGCGCACCATCGGGAGACGGTCGACGTCGAACCGCACGGGCTCCGTCGCGCCGGCCGCCAGATCGATCAGCCCACGGATGCCCAGGTCCACGTCGGTGACGACCTGCGCGGCGAGGACGTCGACGACCTCCCGGCCGAGCAGCGGCCGGCGGACGAACAGCTCGGTGTCGATGCGTGGGGCGAGCGCGCGGAGGACCGCCGCACCCCGTGCGAGCGCGACCTCCGTGTCGGGGTCACGCAGCCACGCGCGCACGTCGTCGGGGGTCGGATCGTCGCAGCCCCAGCCACCGCAGACCTCGAGCGGTCCGAGCAGCCGGACGAGCCCGGGGAGCGCATCGGTCGAGAGGGCGACGACATGGTCGAGCCGCACCTCGGTGTAGTCGATGACCGCGCGGGCGAGACGGTCGGCCCCGAGATCGCGCTGCACGTCCTCGAAGGTCATCAGTCCCTCGCCATCGACGAGGACCTCGACGTCCATCGGCAGGATCAGTGCAGCCGGCTCATCGCGTGCGCCTCCCGACTGGAGGATGATGGGTGGAGCGACGAGCGGGCTCGGACGGAGCACGGTCGGGTCGAGCGGCTCAACGAGGAGGAGCAGGACGGTCGTGGTGTCCTCCGGTGCCCGCGCGCCCGCGGCGCCGAGCATCAGCACGTCCTCACGCAGCGCAGCGAGCGGCACGCCCCGCAGCTGGCTCGAACCGACGAACCAGAGGACGCCGACGAGCGCGCCCCACAGCAGTGCGAGGACGGTGCTGCCGATCACGAGCCGGAGGAGCACGCGCAGCAGCCGGACCGGCGACCGGCGCCGGGACAGCGAGAAACCCTGCGAGCTCGACACGGTCCGACGTCCCCTCCGGTCCGGCTCATGCGATCGGGCGGTCCGGACCTCGGAGCCCGGACCTCGGAGCGTAGGGTCGTCACCACTAGCCTCCGCGGTCACTCCGACGTCGGACGGACAGGACAGCATGCGTCTCATGGGCTCCGGACGACCCCCGGCGACGAGCGACGTCGCGGCGGCGCTCACCACGGCCGTCGGCATGCTCGGACAGCGCCCGGCGATCACCGGCCACGCCCTCGGCGCGCCGGACGGTGACGCGCCGGGCGGCGCGCCGGCCAGCGGGCAGGGCGGCGGGCAGGCAGGCAGACGCGAGCAGGGCTTCGCGTCGCTCGCCGGCTGGGTCGCGAAGGGCGCGAACCTGCTGCACGGGGAGCTGGGACTCGGGGAAGGGGACCGGATCGCCCTCGCGGGCCCGCCGGGCTGGCCGCTCGCAGCGGTGACGCTGTCGGCCTGGTGGCTCGGCCTCACCGTGGTGCCCGCGACGGGACGCGAGGACGACGAGGGATCCGATCCCGCCGTCCTCGTCACCCACCTCAGCGCGCTCGCCGGAGGTGGCCCGGCACGCCCGGATCGGTCACGCTCCTCGGTGCCGCACCTCGTGTTCGGCGACGCGCTCGATGGGACCGCGGACGCGAACACGATCGCCACCCTGCTGCCCGGCGCCGAGCAGTGGACCGACGCGGTCACCCCGCACGGCGACCGCCCACCGACTCCCGCACATGACGGGGACCTCGTCGCGCTCGTGACCGCGGACGGCGCGACGCACACGCAGCGGACGCTGCTCGAGCAGGTCCGCGGGGGGACCGACGGCGTACTCGGTCTTCTGCGTGCGGCTGACGAGGACCTGGTCCGGGGGCCCGATTCGGCTCAACGGCTCGCAGCGCTGGCGCTGCGCCCGCTCGTCACGGGTGCAGCGACCGTCGTGGTCGACGCGGCGGACCCGGCGCGTGACGAGCATGCGCGGTCAGAACGGATCGCCGACTGGATCGGCTGACCGATCCGACACGACCCTTCAGACGCCGGCGGCGTCCGGGGTGAGCGCGTAGAGGTCGTCCGCACCGGCGGTCACGACGGGTGCGAGTCCATGGACGATCG
This sequence comes from Nitriliruptorales bacterium, assembly GCA_030835875.1. Classification (GTDB taxonomy): domain Bacteria; phylum Actinomycetota; class Nitriliruptoria; order Nitriliruptorales; family Nitriliruptoraceae; genus CSBr16-57R1. The sequence continues at coordinate 9,063 of JAURQY010000090.1, forward strand.
GGAGGACGCGGGTCACGAGCACCCGCGCCCGCAGCGTCCGGGCAGCGAGCACGTCAGGACCGAGCCCCGGCAGCGCGCTGTCCACGGCTGCAGCGTGTGCGGCGACGAGCCCCCGCACGACGAGGCCGGTGGCGAGGACGGTGCTCAGCAGGCGCAGGTAAGGGCTCGCGCCGGCCAGCACATCGAGCGGACGGTCCCCGCGTGAGAGGAGCGCCTCCGTCGCCGTGCGGGCGGCATCGCGTGCCCGCGCCAGCGGGTCCGCGAGGTCGGCGAGCTCGCTCGGGAGGTCGTCGGGCACGAGGTCGTCGAGCAGCGACAGCACGGTCGCCCCTGCGTCGGACGGCAGCTTGCGCATGACGAGATCGATGGCCTGGATGCCGTTCGTGCCCTCGTAGATCGGCGCGATGCGTGCATCGCGCAGGTGCTGCGCGACACCGGTCTCCTCGACGTAACCCATCCCCCCGAAGACCTGCAGCGCGGTCGAGGTCAGCTCCACCCCGAGGTCGGTGCACCACGACTTCGAGAGCGGGGTCAGCAGGTCCGCAATCCGCTGTCCGTGGCGACGCGCGTCCTCGTCGGGCGCGTGCAGCGCGAGGTCGATCGCCCGCGCGTTCTCGTAACACAGCGCCCGCATCGCATCGATCGTCGCGCGCGACTCGAGGAGCATCCGACGGACGTCCGGGTGGTCGATGATCGGCGACTGTGCGCCGGGTGCCGCGCCGGGTGCACGTCCCTGGAGGCGGTCACGCGCGTAGGCCTCCGCGTGCTGCGCCGCACGCTCGGCGATCGCGAGCCCCTGGAGGCCTATACCGAGCCGTGCGTCGTTCATCATCGTGAACATCTGGCGCATGCCGTCGTGCGGGTCGCCGACGAGCTCGCCGATCGCGCCGCCCTCGGACTCGCCGAAAGCCATCACACACGTCGGCGAGGCGTGGATGCCGAGCTTGTGCTCGAGCGACACGACCTGGACGTCGTTGCGCGCACCGAGCGAACCATCGTCCTCGACGAGGAACTTCGGGACGATGAAGAGCGAGATGCCCTTCGTGCCCGGCGGCGCATCGGGCAGTCGTGCCAGCACGAGGTGGACGATCTGCTCGCTGAGGTCGTGGTCGCCGTAGGTGATGTAGATCTTCTGACCGGTGATGCGGTAACGGCCGTCACCGATCGGCTCTGCCCGCGCGGTGACCGCACCGACGTCCGAACCAGCCTGCGGCTCGGTGAGGTTCATCGTGCCGGCCCACTCGCCGGTGACCATGCGCGGGAGGTAGCGGGCCTTCTGCTCCTCGGACCCATGGTGGGTGAGCAGGTGCACGGCACCGGTCGTGAGGAGCGGGTTCAGCGAGAACGCCATGTTGGCGCTCGTGATGAGCTCCTTGACCGCGGTCGCGGCGAGCAGCGGGAAACCGCCGCCGCCGTGCTCCTCGGGATGCTGCATCGCTCCCCATCCGGAGGCGACGTACCGCTCGTAGGCGGAGTGGAAGCTGGCCGGCGTGACGACGCCACCGTGCTCGATGCGCGCACCCTCGCCATCACCGTCACGGTTGGTCGGCGCGACGACCTCCTCGGCGAACCGCCCGGCCTCCTCGAGCAGCGCTGCGAGCGTGTCGCCGTCGGCATGCACGAACTGCGGCAGCGCGGAAAGGGTCGAGAGCGGGACGACATGCTCGAGGGTGAAGCGGATGTCGTCGAGGGGTGCCCGGTAACCGTCCATGGGGCGAGCCTACTGGCGTCCCCGGAGCCGCTCCCGGACACCGTCGAGGTCGAGCCGGTGCCGACCGAGGCGTGGACGATGCAGCACCGACAGCGTCGCGCGTGGTCCATCGAGCCCCGGGCCCCGGTCGACACCGGCACGACCGAGCCCCGGCCACGTCGCGGGCAGCGTCGACCACGCCTCGAGCACCGGGACGAGCCGCACGGGGGTCCCGTCGGAGAGCGCGAGCGGTGCTCCGAGACCACCGACCGCGAGCAGGCCGGCGACGTGGTTCAGCTCCGCGAGCGCGCGGTCGAGCGCAGCGACGGGCACGCCGTACAGCTCGAGGTCGGGGACACCGAGCCGAGCCGCTCCGTGGGTGAGCGCCCAGCCGACGGTGTTCCGGCTCGCGCGTGCGCCTCCCCCGTCAGGCGCCGGAACCTCACCGGCACTTGCGACGACCGCATCCGCAGGATCGACGACGCCGGCGGCAGCACGGGTGAGCCAGACCTCGTCGCGCTCGACGCGCGCCGACAGGTCGCGCACACCACGGACGCGACCCGGGATCACACGAGCGAGCGCGGCGAGCAGTGACGCCTGGCGCGCGAGCCCCTCGGCGAACCCATCGCCCGCGATCGCGAGGTCGGTCCGCAGGAGCGGCGCACCGTCCTCCTCGGTCGCGCGGACGACGGCCCGCTGCATCCGTCCGCCCCAGTGGACGTCCTGCGCGACGCTGCCGTCCCCATGGTGCGGCGCGGCACGGTCGATACCACCGGCTGCACGTGCCGACGCGACGACCGCGCTGACGTCCTCGACGGGACGGTCGAGGACGAGCGCGATCCGCGAGGGTCGAGCATCACTCATGGTCCGTCCCCACGTTGCTCCGCAGGCCGTCCGACCGATCCGCGTCACGGACGGTCCCGGACAGGATGACATGTGTCCGGGCGTCCGTGGTTACGAGGAGCCTGCCGCCGTCGTCGATACCGGTCGCGACGCCGACCAGCGCCCCCTCGCCCGGGACCTGCACCCGGACCGAGCGGCCCACCGTGTCACTCATGCCCCGGTAGCGGTCCAGGAGCGAGGCGGGTGTCGCGAGCGCACGGAGAGTCGCGTCGAGCTCCATGAGGAGCGCCGCGAGCAGCAGCGCTCGGTCCGGACGCTCCCCGAGCACGGACGCGAGGTCGGTCCGGTCGGTCGGGACCTCGTCGCCAAGATCGACGTTCACGCCGATCCCGCACAGCAGGACATCACGCTCACCGGACCCTCCCACGAGCCGCTCCCGTTCCACGAGCACACCGGCGAGCTTGCGGGACGCCTGATCCGACACAGGCCGATCCACGACATCGTTGGGCCACTTCACCCGCAGCGCCGCCGCGTCCGGTCCGAGGACGGCAGCCGCATCCACGACCGCGAGCCCGAGCGCGTGCGGGACGAGGGGGATGGATGTCGCGTCGAACGGCGGTGCCCCGACGTCGACCAGGAGGCTCACGGCGAGGTTGCCCCCGGACGGGTCATCGTCCCACCGGTTCCCGGCACGTCCTCGGCCGGCCTGCTGCCGGTCGGCGATGAGGACGGTGCCGGCAGGCGCACCGGCGCGTGCGAGCGCACGGAGTGCGTCCTGCGTCGAGTCGACCGCTCCGACATGGCACAGTTCGCGCACGATGCGATTCTCGCCGAGGACCGAGCGGATGACCGACGCGGCGCTGACGACGGACCACGGTGCAGCCGCATGACCGTTCGACGGCGCATCCGCCAAGGCCCGTCCTCCACGTCGGGGGTGAGGGCCTGGACACTAGACTTCCGCAATCCGGACGCCGAACGGAAGGGGCGACCGATGGCCGACACGACCGCCGCACGTCTCGAGGAGCTGCTCCGACGCCGCACGGCTGCCCTCGAGGGCGGCGGCCCCGAGTCGGTCGCGCGCCAGCATGACCGCGGGAAGCTCACTGCGCGCGAGCGCATCGACCTGCTGCTCGACGAGGGCTCGTTCGTCGAGACGGACGCCTTCGCGCTCCACCGTGCGACCGGCTTCGGCGTCGAGGAGTCGCGGTACCCCGGCGACGGAGTCGTCACCGGGCACGGCACGATCGACGGTCGCACCGTGTGCGTCTTCAGCCAGGACTTCACGGTGCTCGGCGGATCGCTCGGCGAGGTGTTCGCTGAGAAGGTCGTGAAGATCATGGACCTCGCCGTCCGGATGGGGGTCCCGCTCGTCGGTCTCAACGACTCGGGTGGCGCTCGTATCCAGGAGGGGGTCGTGAGCCTCGGGGGCTACGCGGACATCTTCCTGCGCAACGTCCGCGCCTCGGGTGTCATCCCCCAGATCAGCGCGATCCTCGGTCCATGCGCCGGTGGCGCCGTCTACTCGCCCGCGATCACCGACTTCGTGTTCATGGTCCGGGACACCTCGCACATGTTCCTGACGGGTCCGGACGTCATCCGAACGGTGACCGGCGAGGAGGTCACGATGGAGGAGCTCGGCGGTGCGATGACGCACGCCTCGCGCTCCGGCGTCGCCCACTTCGCAGGCGCCGACGAGCAGGAGGTCCTCAGCGACATCGGGCTGCTGCTCTCCTACCTGCCGTCGAACAACCTCGAGGAGGCCCCGCGCGTCGAGCCGACCGACGACCCGGAGCGCCTCTGCCCGACGCTCGACACGTTCATGCCGGACTCTGCGAACGTGCCCTACGACGTCCGCGACGTCATCGCCGAGGTGGTCGACGACGGCGAGCTGATGGAGGTGGCCGCCGCCCACGCGCAGAACATCGTCATCGGCTTCGCCCGCATCGACGGCCGCCCGGTCGGCATCGTCGCGAACCAGCCGCAGCATCTCGCTGGCGTCCTCGACATCGAATCCTCGATGAAGGCAGCGCGGTTCATCCGGACCTGCGACGCCTTCAATGTCCCGATCGTGACGTTCGTCGATGTCCCGGGTTTCCTGCCCGGGACGACCCAGGAGTACGACGGCATCATCCGTCACGGCGCGAAGCTGCTCTACGCGTTCGCCGAGGCCACCGTCCCGAAGCTGACCGTGATCCTGCGCAAGGCCTACGGCGGCGCCTACGACGTCATGGGCTCGAAGCACATCGGTGCCGATCTCAACCTCGCCTGGCCGACGGCGGAGATCGCGG
>JAURQY010000091.1 GCA_030835875.1 Nitriliruptorales bacterium
CCGACCGCACCGCCGCGTGGGAAGTCGACGCCGATGACACCGGGGAGGGGCCGGAGACCGGCCGTCCGGAGCGCATCGCGCACCATGGCCCCGGCGTGGTCCTCGGGAAGGTCGACGACGAGCAGCGGCATGCCGGCGATCGTGAGGCTACGGACCCCCGCCATGGTGCGCGCCCCCGCCATCGTGACCTCGCCGTCGCCCTGACCTCCCGGGGAGGGTAGGACGCGGACATGGTCGTAGGCTGCGTGATCGGGACCGTCATCGCGAGCGGGAGGATGCCGGTGCGGGAGCTGCTCGCGGTCGACGGATCGTCGCTCGCGCACCGCGCCTGGCACTCGACCCGTCAGGATCCTGAGGCGGACCGTGACGGTGCCGTGACCGCAGCGTTCGTGTCCATGCTGGCGTCCACGTGGGCGCTCGGGCCCTACAGCGCACTGCTCGTCGCCTTCGACCACCCCGTCAACCACCGCCGGCGTGACTTCCCCGAGTACAAGGCACAGCGGAGCGCGACACCGGAAGGCCTCCGGCACGCTCTCGAGCGGACGCTCACGCACCTCGTCGAAGCGGGCGTGGCCGTGCGCCGCGAGGAGGGCGTGGAAGCCGACGACCTGCTCGCGGCCGTGGCCGACGAAGCACGCCGTCGGCGACTGACCTGCGACCTGCTCTCCTCCGACCGCGACCTCATCGCCCTCGTCGGCGGACCCGTGCGGCTGCTGCGCCCCCGTCAGCGCTTCAACGACCTCGCGATCGAGGACGAGGCGCAGGTGCGGGCGACCTACGGTGTCGAGCCGGCCCAGTACGTCGACCTCGCCGCACTCCGTGGCGATCCGTCCGACGGCCTCGCCGGCGCGCCCGGCATCGGTCCTGCCCGCGCGGCACGGCTCGTCAGCGACCACGGGAGCGTCACCGCCATCTACCGCGCGCTCCCCGACCTCCCCCCGGCCATTGCACGCGGCCTGCGTGACGGGCGCGACGACGTCGAGCGCAACCTCCTGCTGATGAGCCCACTCCCCCACCTCGACGTCGCACTCGCCGAGGTGGTCGGAAGGCCGGCGCCGCTCGACGCCCTCGCCGACCTCGTCGACGACCTCGGGTTCCCGGGTGCGGCACGGAGGCTGCGACGCGTGGCCGATGCACCACCAGCGAGCGTGACGATGCCGCCGGTGCCCCCGCCCCCGTCCGACCGGGATGCGCCTGACTGAGCTCGACCCCTGCAGAAGACCATCGACTAGTGATGCCTGGGCCGGCGTCGATCGCGGCGATCAGGCGTCGGAGGAATGTCCTGACATGAGGCGCGCATCCGGGTCGATCCAGATGGCGGCGTTGTTCACCGCGGTCGCGGCCTCGCCGAAGCCCGTGGAGATGAGCGGGACCTTGCCTGGATAGTCGACGACGTCCCCCGCGGCGAAGACGCCGGGAATCGAGGTCGCGCCGCAGCTGTCGGTGTTTATCCGACGACCGTCATGCTCGATGTCCCAGCTGCGCAGCGGCCCCAGGTCTGTGGTGAACCCGAGCGCTGCGATGACGGTGTCGACATCCAGGACCGTCTCCTCGTCGGTCCGGTTGTCGAACACGACGACACGCTGGACACACTCACCGCCCTCGATACGCCGGACCTCGTGATGGACGCGGATGTCGACGGTTGATGCGAGGAGCCGGTCGACGGACCCGGCGTGCGCACGGAAGGCGTCACGACGGTGCACGAGGGTCACGGACGCGGCGATGTCCTCGAGCGCGAGCGCCCAGTCGACCGCGCTGTCCCCTCCACCGACGATGAGGATCCGCTGCCCCCGGAGCGCGTCGAGCTCGCGGACGAAGAACAGGAGCCCGCGCCCCTCCCACTCGGACGAACCCGGCAGCGGCCGCGGCGCGAACGTCCCGATGCCGCCCGCGATGAGGACAGCGGACGACTCGACGACGGTCCCACGATGCGTCGTCACCCGCAGCGCGGACCGCTCGTCGGCGGCGTCGACACGCGCGAGCTGCTCCGCTCGGTGACCCAGCAGGAACGTCGGCTTCGCCGACTCAGCCTGTTCGAGGCATCCGGCGACGAGATCCTTGCCGAGCACGGCGGGGAAACCGGCGACGTCGTAGATCGGCTTCTCCGGGTAGAGCGCCATGACCTGGCCGCCGGGCTCCTCCAGCGAGTCGACGATCGCCGCCGTGAGGCCCCGGAACCCGGCGTAGTAGGCCGCATAGAGGCCGGTCGGGCCCGCGCCGATGATCGTCAGATCCGCTCGCACGACTGCGTCATCGACCGGGGTGCGGTCAAGCGCCACCCGGTCAGCCCGCCGCGTCGACGGAGTCGAGCAGCCCGTGGAGCTGGAACCCACGCGAGGGGTGACGGAGCTTGGTGAGCGTCTTCTTCTCGATCTGGCGGATGCGCTCACGCGTCAAGCCGAACTGCTCGCCGATGTCCTCAAGCGTGTGCTCCTCACCGTCGACGAGCCCGTACCGGAGCATCAGGACCTCGCGCTCGCGCACGCTCAGCGCTCCGAGCGCGCGCTCGACCTCGAAGCGCGACAGGACAGCGGTCGCCGAGTCCTCCGGACTGATGGCCGACTCGTCCGCGACGAGCTCGCCCATCGTGGCATCGCCGTCCTCGCCGATCGGCTTGTCGAGGCTCGCGACGTCCTGCGCGGCGACCTTGACCTCGCGCAGGCGCTCGATGGGGAGCTCGAGCTCCGCAGCGACCTCGTGCTCGGTGGGCTCGCGGCCGAGCTGCTGCAGGAGCGCGAACTCCGCGTACCGGACCTTGCCCATCAGCTCATGGACGTGCACCGGGAGGCGGACGGTGCGGCCGGTGTTCGCGAGGCCGCGCTGCAGCGCCTGACGGATCCACCACGTCGCGTACGTGGAGAACTTGTAGCCCTTCGTGTGGTCGAACTTCTCGACCCCGCGGATGAGCCCGAGGTTTCCCTCCTGGATGAGCGAGAGCAGGTCCACGCCGCGACCGCGGAACTTGCGCGCGACGGAGACGACGAGTCGCAGGTTCGCTCGGACCATGTGATCCTTCGCCGCCTCCCCCTGTCGGCAGATGCGCTGCAGGAGGACGCGCTGTGTGCGGGGCATCTCTGGTCGCTGCAGGAGGAGCAGCGCCGCCTCGAGGCCGGCCTGGTAGCGCTTGGCGAGGTCGACCTCCTGCTCGGCGGTCAACAGCTCGGTCCGGCCGATCTCGTTCAGGTACTGGCGGACGGAGTCGGAGCTCGCGGAGAGCGGCGCGGCCTCAGGACGCTCGACGTCCTCGACGAGATCGTCGATGACCTCGATGCCCTGGTCGCGCGCGAGCTGCGCCCCATCCTCGACCCACTGCTCAGGATGGACGAGCGGGTCGTGCAGCTCGTTGAGCTCGGAGAGGAGGATGTAGCCACGTGCAGCGGCTCGCTCGAAGAGCTCGGTGAGGTCCGTGGTCGGGATGACGTCGCTCACGCCGGTGGTCCCACCCTCTCCGAAGACGGCCGGCGCCCGACGCGCGGCCTCGCAGGGCGCGCAGCATACGGCGGCCCCGGATGGGTCGCTCCCGCGTCAGTGGCGGTGCTGACCCGGGCGCGATGATGCGGCGGGATCCGTGCCGACGACGGAGGCGGCCGCGATGACCGTCGTGAGCGGCACGGCCGAGAGCAGCCCGAGCGAGCCGACGATCGTCTTCACGAGCTCGGTCGCGACGAGCTCGGAGTTCACGAGCTCGCTCGCCGGCAGTCCGCTCGTCGAGAACAGCACGAGCAGTCCGAGCGATGCCCCGGCGTAGGCGAGGAAGAGCGTGTTGATGACCGACGCGATGTGGTTGCGCCCGACGCGCATCCCCCGCGCGACCAGCTGACCGAACGTCTGCTGCGGGTCCGCCTCGTACAGGGTGAACACGGTGGACGCCTGGGCGACGGTGACGTCGTCGAGCACACCGAGCGCCGCGACGATGAGCCCGGCCAGCACGAGGCCCCGCAGGTCCAGCTCGCCGAGCGCGAAGCGGGCGAGGACCGCGTCCTCGTCGGGCAGCCCGGTGAGGCGAGCACCATCGATCGCGACGAGCGCGATCACCACGGTGAGGATGAGCGCGCCGAGCGTCCCGACCGCCGCTGCGGTCGACATCGGACCGAGGCCGTGGCTGAGCGACAGGGTGACGAGCAGGATGCTCGTGCCCCCGACGAGCGCGACGAGCGGCGGAGCGGAGCCGGCGAGGATCGCCGGGAGCATGAAGCCGACGACCACGGCGAGCGACAGGCCGAGCCCGACGAGCGCTCGGAGGCCCCGCCAGCGACCGACGAGGAGCACCCCACCGACCAGCGCGGCAGCGAGCCAGCCGAGCGCACCGAGCCGGCGCAGGTCGGTCACGAACCAGGTCGTCCCCTGCCCCGGCACCTCCGCCGGCAGGAGCTCGACGACATCACCGACACGGAACTCGGGGTATCCCTCGGCCGGGAGGTCGAGCGCGAGCACAGCACCCTCCTGCTCCCCCTCGAGGACGACGACGTCGAGGAGGATGAGCCCGGAGGCATCGAGGGGTGAGAGGTCGTCACGCGGTCCGGCCGGCTCGACGATCTCGACCGCGAGGACCCGCGCGCTGACGAGCTCAGGCTGATCCTCGGCCACAGCCGTACCGAGATCACCCGGCCACAGCCACCACAGTCCGAGGAGCGAGAGGACCGCTGCGGCGACGACGATCCCGCGCAGCGCGAGCTGGAGGCCCGACGTCCCCGCAGGCCGCGGCCCCGACGTGTCGGGGCCCGACGTGTCAGGCGGCACGTTCGAGGACGTCGAGCAGGCCGGCGAGGCTGTGCGCGCGCGACGGGTGGCGCAGCTTCGCGAGCGCACGGTTCTGCATCTGGCGGATCCGCTCGCGCGTGAGGTCGAAGTACTCGCCGATCTCCTCAAGCGTCATCGGCTCCTCGCCGCGCAGCCCGAACCGGAGCTGAAGGATCATGCGCTCGCGCTCCTCGAGGGCGTCGAGCGCCGCGTCGATCTGCGCGAGCGCGTCGCCCTCGAGCGCCGTCGAGACGGGGTCGACCGACGACCGGTCGGCGATCATGTCTCCCATCGTCGCGTCGCCGTCCTCACCGATCGGACGGTCGAGGCTGACCAGCTCCTGCATCGCCTCACGGACCTCGCGCACGCGCGCCGCGGTCAGCCCGACCTCCTCGGCGAGCTCGTCCTCGGTCGGGTCGCCACCCTTCTGCTGACGGAGGCGCAGCTCAGCCGCGCGGACCTTGCCGTAGAGCTCCCACACGTGGGCCGGGACGCGGATCGTGCGGCCCTTGGAGGCGACGCCGCGCTGCAGCGCCTGACGGATCCACCACACCGCGTAGGTCGAGAACTTGTACCCCTTCGTGTGGTCGAACTTCTCGACCGCACGCAGGAGGCCGAGGTTCCCCTCCTGGATGAGCTCGATGAAGTCGAGGTCCCGTCCCGAGAACTTCCGCGCCTGCGGGACGACGAGCCGCAGGTTCGCCTGGACCATGCGCTCCTTGGAGCGCTCCCCGTCGATGCTGATCCGGCGCAGCCGCACCTTCTCCGCGCGCGTGAGCTGCTGTTCACGCTCCTTGAGCAGCTCGTCGGCCGCGAGACCCGCCTGGTACCGCTTCGCGAGGTCCGCCTCGTCCTCCTTCGTGAGGAGCTGGTGGCGGCCGGCGTCGTTGAGGTACTGGCGGACCAGGTCGGTCGTGAGCGCGCCCGTGTACTCGGCGACGTGCTCGGGAGCGTCGTCCGCGACGTCATCGATGACCTCGAGCCCCGCGCGGCGCGCCTCCCCGATGGCGTCGTCGATCCAGGTGTCGCCGTGGAGCTCCGGGACGTGCAGCTCGCTGAGCTCGCTGAGCAGCACGAAGCCGCGCTCGGCGGAGCGCTCGAGGATCTCGACGACGGCGACGTCAGCGCTTGGTAGCTCGGTGGCGGACACCTGTCCTCCTCGTTCGATGATCGTGCCGGGGCCGCGGGGTCGACGAGCCCGGGCGTCAGGATCGTTGCGGGCCCTCGTCCTGGTTCGGGGCCGTGCGGCCGTTGGAGCGGTCCGACCCCGGGAACCGGGGCCCCGCAGGGGCGGATCGGTCCCCACCGCGGCGGCACGCACGTCCGGGCGGCGGCGTCCACGTCGGAGGACTGTCGCAGATGGACCGCGATGGCCGCACCTGACCGGACCGGCCGCTCGCGGCGCACTGCAGCCCCTGACGGGCCGGATGGGGTCCTGCACCCCCCAGGAGGACGCCGAGGACCATGGCGTTCCTGCCGCGCCAGACTCGAATGTGCGTCAGATGCACACTTATGCGCGGTGGACGCTCGATCAGGGGTCACCTGATGGGGTTCAGGCGTCCACGGGCTCGCTGCGTCGGGCCCCCGGGTACGCGATGCGAGGGTGGTAGATGCCGACGAGCGAGTCGACGATCGTGTCACGGACGACTCGGAGCTCGCGCAGCGTGATGTCCGCCTCGTCGAACTGACCGTCGTCCCGCCGCTCGTCGAGGAGCCGGTCGACGGTCCGCTCGATCTCCTCACGCGGCAGGTTCCCCCGCGACATCGCCATCGCACGCGTCGTGGCCTCACACGAGTCCGCGAGCAGCAGGACGGCCGCCTCGCGGCTGCGGGGCCGATGCCCCTGGTAGCGGAAGGCAGCCTCGTCGACGGCCGACGCATCCCCACCTGCCCGCTCGACGGCCTCCTCATAGAAGTACTTCACGAGCATCGTGCCGTGGTGGCTGCCGATGCACGCGACGACCTCCGGTGGGAGCCGGTAGGTGGTCGCGAGCTCGACGCCGTCGACGACGTGGTTCATGATGATGAGCGCGGACACCTCGGGCTCGAGCCCGTCATGCGGGTTCGCGATCCCCTGCTGGTTCTCGATGAAGAAGTGCGGCTGGCGGACCTTGCCGATGTCGTGGTAGAGCGCAGCGACGCTGCCGAGCAGCGGATCGGCCCCGATCGTGCGGCACGCACGCTCGACGAGCGAGGCGACCATGACCGAGTGGTTGTAGGAACCGAGCGCCTCCTGCTCGAGCTCGCGCAGCAGCGGGTGGTTGCGGTCGGCGAGATCGAGCAGCGCCGTCACCGTCGGAAGCCGGAAGAGCGACTCGAGGGCCGGCATCACGCCCTGCACGATGAGCGCCGTGACCAGCCCATTGATCGTCCCAGCGAGCGCAGCGACCGCCACCTCCTCGCGCGGACCGAAGACGAGCACGATCGTGACGGCGAGCAGCGGATAGGAAATCCCGGCGCGCAGCACCGCGCGTTTGAGGTCGGCGCGTGAAGCGATACCACGGGTGAGCGGGACGGACACGAGGACGGCGGCGGCGGCGAAGAGCGCGACGCCCGCCGCCTGCGCATCGACGAGGAGCACGGTCACGACCGCCGGAAGCATCGTCGCCAGCCCGACCACAGGATGGACGAGCAGCGCGACGAGCATCGCCAGCGCACCGACGGGAACGACGAAGGCCCAGGTGGAACCCGTCGAATCGACGAGCAGGTCGATCCCCGTCACGATCGCAGCGAACGCGAGCAGCAGGAGCCCGAGCAACCACAGGCGCTTCGCGCTCCGCCACACGATCGGCTGCATGCGCGACAGGTAGATGCCACCGACCGCGACCAGCAGCAGCGCCGCCGCGCCACCGACGAGCATGGCGCGCCACAGCGGCACCCGTCCGACGTCCAGCCCGTCGACCGCGAGCGCCTGGAGCGGTGCGACGATCTCGCCCTCGCGCACGATGAACTGCCCGGCGAGCCAGACCTGGCTGACCTCTGGGACCGCAGCGGCGGCGAGCTCCCGCGCGGACTCGGTCGCCGCGAGGTCGACCACGACGTTGGGTCGCAGGAAGGTCTCGAGCAGCGGCGCGATGATCTCCTCACCGGTCGCGCCCGGTGGTGCCCGCAGTCCGAGCTCGACGTCCAGGGTCTCCCGCAGGACCTGGGCGAGCGCCTCCGCACGGATGCGCTGGCGGGCGAGGAGCTGTGCGATGGAGATCGCCTCCCGCTCGACGACGTCGAGATCGGCGTCGGAGACCTCGACGAGCGCGGCGATCGTCGGTGCGGGGACCTCGACGAGGAGGCCCCGCAGCGCCTCGCGCTGGACGTCGGGATCCGGGACGACGAGCTCGGACTCGCCGGGCTCCGCGTCCGGATCGGCGGTCCCCTCGTCGCCGTCCTCCGCGGCCGGGGCGGGCGGGACGGGGCGCCGCACCTCACGGGTCGCTGCGAAGACCTCGCGGAGATCGCTGACCAGGCGCTGTCCCGCCTCAGGGTCGACCGCGAGCATCGCGTCGACCGACTCCGCGGCGGCTCGACGCGCGAGGTCCGTCGCCTCGGCGTCGACGACGCGGACCTGACGCGGTGCAGCGACGCTCTCGGAAGCAGGCTGGCCGACCTCGACGTCGATACCGCCACCGGCCGTGGGGAGTCCGACGACGAGCGCGATACCGAGGACGAGGAGCGTCGCCATGGCCGAGCGCTGCACCCGCAGCCGCACGTCCGTCGGACCACTCGCCGGCGCCCGACCTGAAGGCACGACGTCGCTGGTCATCCGGTCCTCCGGGTCGACGGGACCCCATCGGCAGGAGGTCGACGACCTGGCGCGACGCTCCCACTGGGGGCGCACAGTGTCCCCGATTCCGGCAGGCGCGTCCAACGCCGTTCCGACGGGTGACCGAGGGGTCGCGGCGGACCGTCCTAAGATGCGGGGACCCCGCATGAGCGCACGGGGGTCGAGGTCGGAGCGTCGTGGACGGACCTGCACGGCACGATCCCGCGCCCGACCCGAGCCACGACCCCCGCCCCGAGCCCTGGGTCGTGCTCCCTCGGGAGGACTGGGCGCGCCTCGCGCCGTCGGTCCCCCTCCCGCTCGACGAGGACGACCTCGCGGACCTCCGTGGGATCAACGAGCACCTGTCGCTCGACGAGGCCGCGCAGATCCATCACCCGCTCTCGCGGCTCCTCAGCCTCTACGTCGGCGCGACGCAGGGGCTGCACCGTGCGACCGCGACCTTCCTCGGCGACCTCCCCGAGAAGGTCCCGTTCGTCATCGGCGTCGCCGGATCGGTCGCCGTGGGCAAGTCGACGACGGCCCGCTTGCTCCAAACCCTGCTCTCCCGCTGGCCCGATCATCCCCGCGTGGAGCTCGTCACCACCGACGGGTTCCTGCTCCCGAACGCCGAGCTCGAGCGCCGTGGCATCCTCGACCGCAAAGGGTTCCCGGAGAGCTACGACACGGGAGCGCTGCTCTCGTTCGTCGCCGCAGTCAAGTCCGGCGCCGCCGAGGCCCGCGCACCCGTCTACTCCCACCTCCTCTACGACGTCGTCCCCGGCGAGGAGGTGGTCATCCGGCAGCCGGACGTGCTCATCCTCGAGGGGCTCAACGTCCTGCAGACCGGGACGGCGGTCGACGTCGGCTCCACGTTCGTCTCGGACTACTTCGACTTCGCGATCTACCTCGACGCCGCCGTGCACGACATCCGGCGCTGGTACGTCGAACGCTTCCGTGCGCTGAGAGCGACGGCTTTCGCCGACCCGCGCTCCTACTTCCACCGCCACGCGGCGCTCAGCGACGAGGAGGCGGACGAGACGGCAGGACGGATCTGGGACGCGATCAACGGGCCGAACCTCGCCGCCAACATCCTGCCGACGCGGTCCCGCGCCGACCTCATCCTCCGCAAGGGTCCCGACCACCGGGTCGACCACGTGCGGCTGCGACGCCTGTAGTCGATCTCAGCGATCCCGGACGACGACCTCGACGGGCGGCGTGCCGACCGGATGCCAGGCGGCGAGTACGGCACGCAACGCCGTGACGAGCGCGAGGGGCTGGTCGAGGAGCACGTGGTGCTGCGCCTCGGGGACCTCGACGAAGGGCACTCCGGCCATCGCGGCCGGCGAGTCGGCGAGCAGCTCCGCCATGTAGGCGCGGGTGTCGTCGCTGACGATCGTCGAGTCGGCGCCGTTGATCACCGCGACCCGGCAGGCCGCCCGTGCGAGCAGCGGTCCGTAGTCGCTCGGCTGGTTCGGTCCCTCACGACGTGTGAACACGCCCGGGTCGAACTTCCACGTCACCCCGCCGTCGACCGCATGCAGCGAGTGCCGCGCGATGTGGGCGACGAGCCACCCGTTAACGCACGGCTGCGGTGGGACGAGGTGGAAGTGCCGCATCCCCTCCTCGAGGTCCGAGTACACCTTCGGGGCGCGGAACATCCCACCGGAGACACCCTCCATCGTCTCCGGATCCGGCCGTCGCACCGGCGCGTCGATCACCACCGCTCCCTCGAGCGCATCCCCATGCAGCGCAGCGGTCGCGATGGTCACGAACCCGCCCATCGAGTGGCCGACGACGAACGGACGTCCGCTCCCTCCGCCGGCCGCTGCCACGGCAAGGACCTCGTCGGCCCAGGCGGTCACGGAGTAGACGTCGCGCCGGTCGGAGTCGCCGTGACCCGTCATGTCGAGTGCGACGACACGATGCTGCTCGGCGAGCAACGGCGCGAGCGGCGCCCACCACTGGGCATGCGCGGCTCCACCGTGGACGAGCACGACGGTCGGCGCACCGCGAGCGCCCCAGGCGAGTGCGCGGATGGCCGCGCCGTGCACGTCGACCGTGAACGGCTCCCCCGGATCGGCGAGCGAACGCACGAACCAGGGCGGCGCTGCGACGTCAGGGTCCCACGCACGCTCGCGCGCCATGTCCACTCCTCCGACGGGCCCGTCGGGAGGGTCCGAAGCTGGCGCTAGCGTAGGGACGATGGACATCCTCCTCCTCCGTCATGCGCAGCCACAGTGGGACACCGACGACATCTCGGTCGTCGACCCCGGCCTCACGTCCCTCGGCTCCGAGCAGGCGGTGCTGCTCGCCGAGCGGATGCTGCATGAGCGCGTCGATCTGCTGCTCGTATCGACCGCGCGACGCGCACAGGAGACGGCCGCACCCGTGCGTGCCCGTCAGAGCGGGGTCCCGACCGAGGACCGCGCCTGGTTGCACGAGATCAACATGCCGGCCCACTGGGACGGGACGCCCGCCGACGAGGTGAACCGCGCGCTCAGCGAGGCCCGCCAGCGGCCCCGCGACCTCTGGTGGGAGGGGATGCCGGGCGGGGAGAGCTTCCGGGACTTCCATGCCCGTGTCACCATCGGTCTCCGCACCGAGCTCGAGGGGCTCGGCATCGTCCGACGTGAGGACGGGCTGTGGACGGTCCCCGGCGACGTCCCCGAGATCACGATGGTCGCGCATGCGGGGACGAACTCGGTCGTGCTCGGTCACCTGCTCGGTCTCGACCCTGAGCCGTGGGAGTGGGAGCGGTTCGCTTCGGACCACGCCTCGGTGACTCGGCTGCGCTCGACACGCATCGCCGGGGGTCACATCTTCAGCCTCCAGGGCTTCAGCG
>JAURQY010000092.1 GCA_030835875.1 Nitriliruptorales bacterium
ACGGCGTCGAGGCGGTTGATCTCGTAGTCGCGCCCGTCGACGGTGAGCGTGCTGCGGCTGCCGTGGCTGTCCATGCTGACTCCTGACCTGACGGGCGGTTCCTGACCGGTGACAGGAACTTACCCGACGGCCGCTAGCGTCCTTCCTGAGGCCGTTCCCGGCCGAGTCCCCCTCCGTCGCCAAGGAGCCAGCAGGATGCCGAGACTCGTCCTCGTCCGCCACGGCCAGTCACTGTGGAACCTGCAGAACCGGTTCACGGGATGGGTCGACGTGCCGCTCACCGCCGAGGGTGAGGCCGAGGCGCGTCGTGCCGGGGAGCGTCTCCGCGGACAGCGGTTCGACGTCGCCTACACATCAGCGCTCACGCGGGCCCAGGAGACGCTCCGTCTGATCCTCGAGGCGTCGGGAATCGACGTGCCCGTGATCCGGGATGCGAAGCTCAACGAGCGCGACTACGGCGACCTCGCCGGACTCGACAAGACGGCGACGGCCGAACGGTACGGCTCCGAGCAGGTGCACATCTGGCGCCGATCGTTCGATGTCGCCCCGCCCGGCGGCGAGTCGCTCGAGGACACCGCGGCGCGCACCCTGCCCTTCTTCGAGCGGGCCATCCTCGAGGACATCCGCGCCGGACGCGACGTGCTCGTCGTCGCGCATGGGAACTCGAACCGGTCGATCGTCATGCGCCTCGACCGCCTCGACGGTGATGCGGTCACGTCGCTCGAGCTCGCCACCGGCGTGCCACTCGTCTACGACCTCGACACGACCGGCGCGGTGCTCGCGAAGGACGTCCTCGACTGATCATGTCCACCGTCGACCTCCGGCGCTCCGACCTCCTCGCATGGTCCGAACAGCACGCGCCCGCCGACGCCGAGGAGGCACGTGCGGTCGAGCGCCTGCAGGCGCTGCTCGACGGTGAGCACGACCCTTTCCTACGCACCACTCTGCCGGCGCACGTGACCGCCTCCGCGGTCGTGCTCGACGCGGCGAGCGGCGCGGTGCTCCTGCACCTCCATCGCCGGCTCGATCGCTGGCTCCAGCCCGGAGGACACATCGACCCGGATGAGCGGCCCGAGGACGCAGCGATACGCGAGACCCTCGAGGAGACGGGCGTCGCCGTCGTGCATCCGCCGTCGGGCCCCGTCGTGCTGCATCTCGACGAGCATCCCGGGCCTGACGCGCACATCCATCTCGACCTGCGCTACCTGCTCCTCGCCGACCGCTCGCTACCACGGGTCGCGGAGGGCGAGACGACAGGACGCGGTACCGGGCCGACGCTGCGGTGGGCGACGCCCGATGAGGCTCGCGGCCTCACGGACAGGTCGCTCGCGCGTGCACTCGCGGCGCTGAAGGTGGCAGGCCGGCCTCTCGCCTGAACGCGCTCGTTCAGCTCGACGGGTTCAGAGCGCGAAGAGCCGCGGTGTCGGGTCCTCCTCACCGCGGAGCGACGCGAGGTCCACCTCGACCCAGCCGATGCCGCGCGATTCAGCGAGCACACGCGCCTGCGGCCGCACGGTCGTCGCGGCGAGGATGCCGCGGACGGGCACGAGCTCTGGATCGCGCTGCATCCGTTCCAAGTAGCGCGTGAGCTGCTCGACGCCGTCGATCTCTCCGATGCGCTTGATCTCGACGGCGACCGATCCACCCGACGCGTCACGGCAGAGGATGTCAACCGGTCCGATGTCGGTGCGGAACTCGCGAACGATGGTCGTGAGTCCCACCTCGATGTGGTCGGGATGTTCGGCGAGCAGCTGCTGCAGCTCGCGCTCGACGCCGTCCATCGTGAGGCCGCGCTCGGTGTCGAGGGGGACGACGAGATCCTGGATGATCTCCTCGAGAAGGATCTCGAGCCGCTCCCCCGCCGGGTTCGTCACCACCCAACGGTCATCGAGCTCTGTGACGGTGTTCGGTGCGTTCATCCAGTTGAGCGGCTTGTACGCGCCGATGTCGGCGTGGAGCGCCACGCAGCCGTCCGCCTTGACCATGATCAGGCGGACCCCCGACGCCAGCGTGGAGGACAGGCGACCCTGATAGGTCGCCGAGCAGCGAGCGATGACCATGCGCACGTGCGGGACCCTACCGCCGCCGCTCCGAGCGACCGGCTCGCCTACGCTCCGCGCGGCGCGATCCGCCGATAACCCCTCCGCAGCGCCCCACACCACGAGGTCCGCATGTCGCTCTCCGTCGGACTCGTCGGCCTTCCCAACGTCGGGAAGTCGACGCTCTTCAACGCGCTCTCGCGCGCCGGTGCGGAGGCGGCGAACTTCCCCTTCTGCACCATCGAGCCCAACGTCGGCGTCGTCCCGGTGCCGGACACGCGCCTCGACACGCTCGCCGCGCTCGCGTCGTCAGCCCGGATCGTGCCCGCGGCCATGCGGTTCGTCGACATCGCCGGGCTCGTCGAGGGCGCGTCACGCGGGGAGGGGCTCGGCAACCAGTTCCTCGCGCACATCCGCGAGGTCGACGCGGTCTGCCACGTCGTGCGCTGCTTCGAGGACCCCGACGTCATCCACGTCCGCGGCGGCATCGATCCGCTCGGCGACATCGAGGTCGTCGAGACGGAGCTGCTGCTCAAGGACCTCGAGACCGTCGCGAAGCGGCTCGAGCGCAGCCGACGTTCCGCGCGCAGCGGCGACAAGGCGCTCCAGCGCGAGGCGGAGCTCATCGCGTCACTCGCGGAGCATCTCGAGGGAGGGCGCACCGCACGCACCTGGCACGGTGAGCTCGACCCGGCTGTGCGCCGCGAGCTCTCGCTGCTGACCGACAAGCCGGTGCTGTTCGCCGCGAACGTCGCGGAGGACGAGCTCGCGTCGGGCAACGCTGCGAGCGCTGCGGTGACGGCCTTCGCCCAGGAGCGCGACGATGTCGCGGTGCTCGTCTCGGCACGCGTCGAGGCGGAGCTCGCGGAGCTCGACGCGGAGGAGCGCACGGAGTACCTCTCCTCGATCGGCGTCACGACGTCCGGGCTGGAGCGGCTGATCGCGAGCGCCTACCGACTGCTCGGCCTCATC
>JAURQY010000093.1 GCA_030835875.1 Nitriliruptorales bacterium
AGGGACGGCGCGCGACGAGCAGTACCCGCCCTACCCGGGTGGACCGGCGCGGCAGCAGCGGCGTGCGGCGAAGGACCTCGCCCCCCGGCCTCCGGTCGCGATGGTGACGCGCACGGGCGGCCTGCCCGCGGGCCATCCGCTGGTCGCGGACCCTGACGCGGCGCCGATCGTCATCGTCGCCGCGGCGGACGAGCAGGGTGCACGGTCCGCGCTCTCCGGCAGCCCGGCGGCCGACGCGATCGACTGGCTCGTCGCCGGTGACGCGACGCTCCACTGGGCGACCGCGCTCGCAGGACTCGCCGCCCGTGGGCTCCCCCGCATCAGCTGCGAGGGCGGGTCCCGCATCAACGGCGCGCTGCTCGAGGCCGGACTCGTCGACGAGGCGTTCGTGACGATCGCGCCCGCGCTCGTCGGCGGCGACGGGCTGCGGCTGACCGCGGCGTCCGGACCCGCGGAGCGTCACGACCTCAGGCTCGTCTCGGCGCTCGTGCACGGCGACGAGCTGCTGCTCCGCTACCGGCGCGCCTGATGCGTCGCGGCGGCTACCTCGCGGCGTCGAGGTACGCGCGCACCGCACCGACGTCGTGCACCCGCACGAACCCCGGCGCACGTCGCACGGCTGCGACGGTCGCGATCGTCTCCGGCAGCCGATCCGCCGGCGGCGCTCCGGTGATCACGCCCGAGTACAGCTTCCGCGACGCGCCGGTGAGGATCGCGAGCCCGCGCGCGATGAACGTGTCGTAGGCGCGGAGCAGCATGACGTCATCCGACGGGGGCTTCGAGTAGCCAAGGCCCGGGTCGAGCACGACGCGGTCACGCGTGAGCCCCTCGGCGACCGCCATCGCAGTGCGCTCCTCGAACAGGTCCTCGATGTCGGCGACGACGTCGGCGAAGTCGAGGAACGCCTCCTGCTTGTGGCCGACACGGGTGTGGAGGATGACGAGGGCCGCATCGTGCGCTGCGCACAGCCGAGCGATCTCGAGGTCGGCGAGCCCCGAGACGTCGTTGATCATGCACGCGCCCGCCGCGAGCGTCGCGCGCGCCACGGCCGCGTACGGCGTGTCGATCGAGACGGGGATCCCCTCCGCGACGAGCGCCTCGACGAGCGGCACCGCGGCAGCGACCTGCTGCTCGAGCGGGACCGATGCGCCATAGGTGACGCCGGAGTCCGTCCCGACGTCGATGATGCCCGCGCCCTCCGCGACGAACGCCATCGCGCGCTCCATCTGCGCGTCGAGGCTCGCGAGGTGGACGGTGTCGGAGAACGAACCGGGGTTGGTGTTGATGATGCCCATGACGACGGGTCGGCCCGGCTCGAGCATGAAGGTGTGCTGCGCGGCCGGCAGCACGACGGTCCCCGGCGCGCTCATGCGGCACCTCCGGCGCCCGGCGCGTCCCCGCTCGCAGGTCCCGACACGATGGTCGGCGGGTTCGGGACGGCCGCGATCCCCTTCGGCGCGTGCCACTTGAGGCTCGGATCGTCGAGGTCGTAGTCGGGCATCGGCGCACGACCCTCGAGGACGGCGAGGACCGCGAGGAAGCGGACGACCTCCGCGTGCGCGTCGGTGACGATCAGCGCGTCGTCGTGCCGCAGCGGTTCGATGTCGGCGAGGAGCCGACCGAGCTCCTGAGGATCGTCACCGATGGTGCGCAGCAGCGTCGCACCAGCGTCGTCCGAGGGGACGGAGGACGGTGGGCGGACCGTCGGACCCGGCGGCGTGAGCCGTGAGACGTGCGGCGTGGACGGCGTCATGCGGGCTCCTGCGTGGGGATCCGGGCGCGGACCGTGCCCTCCGTCGACGGTACCGAGCATCGATACCCTCGGCCGACGACGGAGGCGACGGTGGGCGATACGGACGACGCCTACGCGTCAGCGGGCCAGCATTACACCTCCTCCACGCGGCGCGACTGGGTGAAGCGGGCGTGGGAGGAGCCGGCGCTCGTGCGCCACCTCGACGCGGCACTCCGACGCGCCCATGGACTCGGCATGGCGACGGAGCTCGACGTCCTCGACGTCGGCTGCGGCACCGGCGTCGCGCTCGACCTGCTGCTCACCGTCCCCGCGCTCATGGATGGCTCGCTCACGCTGCGCCGCGCGACGGGGCTCGACCTCGACGAGGGCCTGCTCGCGATCGCTCGCGAACGCTTCGCGGACGACCCCCGGATCGGGTTCAGGGTCGGTGACCTCGGCGATCCGCCCGCGACCGGACCGCACGGGCTCGTCCTGTCCTCGGGCGTCCCGTACTCCCATCTCGAGCCCGACGCGCTGCGCGGTGCGCTCGCGCGGCTCGCGGAGGTGGCGCTGGCGACCGCCGGTGCGGACGGCCCTCGCACCACCCTCCTCGTCGTCGACGTCCTCGGGCGCTCCTCGCTCGAGTGGACCTCCCGCTGGGACCGCACGCGCTGGGACTACCGCATGAGCTTCTTCGCGACGGACGCGGACGTCCCGTCGACCCCGATGACGACCTGGTCCGGGAGCGACCTCGCAGCCACGATCGCGGCCGCCGCTGCCGACATCGGCGCGACGCTCGCCGACCTCACGCTCGTCGACCGCTCGATCGCGATCGGACGGCACACGATGACCGGTGAGTACACGCCGGACCTCCCGCGGCTGCGCGACCTCGTCGATGCGCTCGCCGACCCCGACGTCACCGTCGACCCGTCGGAGCTCCGCATCGACGTCGCACTGCCGGACGCACCCGACGAGGTGCTCGCCTTCCACACGGCGTTCGCGACCGCCTGGAACGCCGTCCTCGCGACGGCCGCTGCGGATGGGACACCCGGTCCGGAGCTCGCTGAGCGCCTCCGTGCCGTCGAGGCCGACGTCGAGACCGCAGGGCTCGGCGTCGGTCACTCGCTGACCGCGTTCGCCGTCCTCACCGCGTGAGCCACGCCGCGTGAGCATCGCCGTCGGTCCGGACGTCCCGGCGCTGCTCATCGACCTCGATGGCACGCTCGTCGACACGTCCGCACGCTGGTACGCCGCCTACCTCGCGCTCGCCGACGAGCTCGGCGTGGAGGCGCCGGCGGACCTGTGGCCACGCGTGGCCGGGCGCAGCATGCGCGCGAGCCTCGACGTGTTCGGGGAGGCCGTCGCCGCGCACGATCCCGACACGCTCGTCGGACGGCTCGTGACGATGGCGACGGTGCGCCCCGGGGACGACACGGACGGGCCGGCCGGCTGGCACTGGCTGCCCGGTGCGCGTGAGCTCCTCGCGACACTGCGCCCGCCGTCCGGCTCGCGGGCCCGCGTGGCGCTCGTCACGTCGGCATGGCGCGCGTTCACCCTCCCACTGCTCGCCGCGGCGCTCGGTGGCGAGAGGCGGATCAGCGACACGTTCGACGTCATCGTGTGCGGTGACGACGTCAGCGACGGCAAGCCTGCCCCCGAGAGCCACCTGCGTGCCGCCGCGCTGCTCGGTGCCGCCGCGGAGGAATGCCTCGTCATCGAGGACTCACCGACCGGCGTCGCAGCGGCCGAGGCCGCCGGCATGGTCGTGCTCGCCGTGCCCCACGCCGGACCGATCGACGCCGCGCCCGGACGGGCGGTCCACTCGGACCTCGTCGCACTCACGCTCGCCGACCTCGCTGCGCTGCACGCACGGCTACGGTCGGGCGAGGACCACTGACACAGGACCGACAGGACGGAGGAGGGACCGATGGCGAGGAGCGGGATGCCACGACGCTGGGCGTTCGTGTGCCTCAACGAGCGCGACGCGTC
>JAURQY010000094.1 GCA_030835875.1 Nitriliruptorales bacterium
CATGCCCGTGTCACCATCGGTCTCCGTACCGAGCTCGAGGGGCTCGGCATCCTCCGACGTGAGGACGGGCTGTGGACGGTCCCCGGCGACGTCCCCGAGATCACGATGGTCGCGCATGCGGGGACGAACTCGGTCGTACTCGGTCACCTGCTCGGTCTCGACCCTGAACCGTGGGAGTGGGAGCGGTTCGCGTCGGACCACGCCTCGGTGACTCGGCTGCGCTCGACACGCATCGCCGGGGGTCACATCTTCAGCCTCCAGGGCTTCAGCGACGTGGCGCACCTGCCGCCCCAGATGGTGACCGCGTGAGCGTTGCCACCGGCGGGGGACGCGTCCTCACCGTGTGTCTCGGGAACATCTGCCGGTCACCCACCGCCGAGGCGGCGCTCGTTGCGGCCGCCGAGGAGGCCGGGCTCGCCCTCGAGGTCGCCTCGGCCGGGACCGGCGACTGGCACGTCGGGCAGCCGCCGAACCCGCCGATGCGGGACGCCGCGGCGGCCGACGGCCTCGAGCTGCGCGGCACGGCGCAGCAGGTGGACGCGGACCTGCTCGCATGGGCCGACGTCGTCCTCGTGATGGACCGCAGCAACCTCGCGGACGTGACAGCCATCGCCCGCACTGCCGGCGTCGACACCCCCGTGCTGCTCTTCCGCACGTTCGACCCCGAGGTCGTCCCGTCGGAGGGCGGCGACGACCGCCGTCCGACCGAGGCGCCGGATGTGCCGGACCCGTACGGTGGTGGGCCTGAAGGTTTCGACGAGGTCGTCCGGATCTGCAGACGGACGGCCCGCGCGTTCGTCGCGTCGTGGCCCGAGGTCGCTGCCTCGTGAACGCGCCGCGGTGCGTCGGAGCCGCTGGACGGGAGGACGGACGACGATGACGTTCGCACTGCGCGTGCTCGTGACCGCGGTCGGGCTGTGGGCCGCCGCCGAGCTCGTCGACGGCATCCACCTCGACCCGGATCGGTCGATCGCCTACCTCGCCGTCGTCGCGCTCATCGTCGGGCTGCTGAACGCGACCGTGCGTCCGGTCCTCGCACTGCTGTCGCTGCCGCTCGTCGTCGTGACGCTCGGCCTGTTCCTGCTCGTCGTCAACGCACTGACGTTGTCGCTCGCGTTCGCCCTGTCCGCGCGGTTCGACCTCGGGCTGACGAGCGACGGGTTCGGCGCGACGCTCCTGGCGGCGGTCGTCGTGTCGATCGTCGGCTGGCTCGCGAACGGACTGCTCGGCACGCGTCGCTGACCGACGTCCGACGACACCGGACCGGCCGGGCTCAGTACCAGCGGGCAGGACCTCCGACGACCGCGTCGACTCGCTTGCGCACATCGGCGTCGATGCGGTCGATGGCGGCGAGCGCGCCCATGTTCTCGACGACCTGCTCCGGCCGTGATGCGCCGGTGATGACGGTGGACACGTGTGGGTTCGCCGCACACCACGCGATCGCGAACTGCGCGAGCGTGACGTCGAGCTCATCCGCGATGGCCATGAGCGCACGAACCTTGTCGTCGTGCTCGCCGCTCGTCAGCTGCTTCTCGAAGAAGGCGCCACGCTGGGCGCGGCTCCCTTCCGGTACGCCGTCCAGGTACTTGCCCGTGAGGAGGCCACCCGCGAGCGGCGACCAGGTCGTCGTGCCGTAGCCGGTGTCGTCGAACAGGCGTCGGTACTCGAGCTCCATGCGGGTGCGGTGCAGCAGGTGGTACTGCGGCTGCTCGGTGATGGGCGCATGCAGGTGGTGACGCTCCGCCTCGGCGATCGCGGCGCGGATCTCGTCGGCGGACCACTCGGAGGTGCCCCAGTAGTGCGCCCAGCCGCGGTCGATCGCGTCGGAGAAGGCACGGACCGTCTCGCCGATCGGCGTGTGCGGGTCGGGGCGGTGGGCGTAGACGACGTCGAGATGCTCGAGGCCGAACCGGTCGAGCGCGGCCGGGATCGCCTCCAGCAGGTACTTGCGGTTCAGCGTGTTGCGCGTGTTCGGACCGTCGTGGATGCCCCAGAAGAACTTCGAGGTCACGACGTACTCATGCCGCGACCATCCGAGCCGCGCGATCGCCTCCCCCATGACGCGCTCCGACTCGCCGCCGGCGTAGATCTCGGCGTTGTCGAAGAAGTTCACGCCGGCATCGCGCGCGGCCGCCATGCTCTCCGCCGCGAGTCCGACGTCCATCTGGTCCTTGAACGTGACCCAGGAGCCGAAACTCAGGACGCTGACCTTGAGTCCGCTCGGTCCCAGCCGGCGCATCGGCATCGTCGTCGCAGCGTCCCCGCTCATCGTCGCTCCTCGGCGCGCCCCTCGGTCGACAGGAGGAGGGACGGACCCCTCGATGCTACGAGGCCTGACCGCCGAGCGCGGCGACCGCACGACGCAGCCGTGCGAGCCACATGCCGCGGTCCGCGGCCCTCGCCTGCTCCATCGCCGCGACCTCCGGCTGGGGCAGCGCGAGCATCTCCCCGGCCTCGAGCGCCTCGAGCGCGGACGTCGCGACGACATCGGGTGCGAGCACCCGGCCGGTCCCCCGCACGAAGCGCGTGGCGAGCATGTCGTCGACCGCGAGCATCCCGGTCTCGACACCGAGCGGGCAGAGCGCCGTCACGGTGATGCCCTGATCGCCGTACGTGAGCGCGAGCCACTCGGCGAACGCGACCGCCGCATGCTTCGTGACGGCGTACGGCGCGTCACCCGCGATGGTGAGGAGCCCCGCCGCTGAGCAGGTGTGCAGGAACGCACCTGAGCCGCGCGCGAGCATCCCTGGGAGCGCCGCGTCGGCCGCATGCACGTGCGCCATGAGGTTGATGTCCCACGCGCGCTGCCACACCGCGACCGGCGCATCGACACCCGCACCGGTTCCGATGCCTGCGTTCGAGCACACGAGGTCGAGCCGACCGTGCTCCGTCTCGAGGCGACCGACGAGCGACCGCAGCGACGTCGCGTCCGCGACATCGAGCTGCACGGAGGTGACGACCGATGAGCCGCCCTCGCCCCGGAGCCGGCCCGCCACGGCCTCGGCCGCCGCGCCATCGAGGTCCGCGATCACGACGGCCGTAGCGCCCCGCGCGACGAGCTCGGTCGCGATCGCCGCACCGATCCCCGAGCCACCTCCCGTGACGAGCGCGACCGCACCCGCCGACCTGAACGCCCGCTGCTCACCGCTCATCACCGCTCCCCTCGGACGTCGCCATCGTCCCGCGCCGAGCAAGGTAGGTGCGCGATCGGCGGGCGGCCGTCAGGCGAGCGGGAAGAGCATCGCGAGGAGCCAGCCGACGAACACCGCGCCGGCGACGCCGGACGCCCACGGCCGGTCGACCCCGACCCCGACCGCCACGACCGCGCCCAGCACGAGCGGCAGGAGGGGCAGGACGAGGACGAGGAACCCGATCCCCGGGACGACGACGGCCGCCGCCCCGAGCGTGACGAGGACCGCGACCGAGGTGGCCAGCCACGCGACGACCGCGCGGCGTCCTCGCCGGCCGTGGAGCAGCGACGCCGCCGCGACGGAGTACGGCAGGAGGAGCAGGCTCAGGACGACGGCGGCCGCCACGCGGACGCCGCTCAGCCACCACGGCGCCCAGGCCAGCGTCGTCGTCGCCCCGAGGCCGACGAGGGTGAGCGTCGCGAGGGCCGCCCAGCCGAGGTCGCGGACCTCCGGCGACGCCGGCCGGACACCGAACCGGAGCCAGACCGCACCTGCCATCAGGAACCAGAGTCCCACCTCGCCGGCGACGAGCAGCCCCGTGATCGCGGCGACATCGACGGAGCGGACGATGATGACGAGCGATGCGGTCGCTGCGACGCCGCCGACGGGCAGCGCGACCCACGGAGCGGAGCGGAGCGTCGGTGCGGCAGCAGGAGTGGCGGCCTGCACCACGAGCGCCTGCCAGAGGACGAGGATGCCGACAGCGAGCAGCGCCCAGCCGGCGAGCGGTCCGACGGGGGCCTCGTCGGTCGGGACATGGTCGAGCGCGGCAGCGAGCCAGGCGATGGAGGTGTCATGCGCGGTTCGGGAGAACAGGATCGACACGTGCTCCACGACGGGGATGACGACGAGTGCGCGCGCGTCGCCGTCGCCCGGACTGCCTCGCGTGCCGCCTGCGCGCTCGAGCAGCGACGTCGCGTTCGCGACGAAGCGCGACTCGTTGGCACCGGCGAGCAGCAGCAGATCACGTGGCGTCGTCGGGTCGACATCAGCATCCGTCGGTGAGACGGCGACGGCGGCGGCGAAGCGCTCGGGCTCTCCGATCGCAGCGTCGAGCACCGCGCCGGAACCCATCGAGTGCCCGAGCAGGCCGATGCGATCGGGGTCGACCGCGGGGATCGCGCGCAGACGGTCGGCGGCCGCGAGGACGGCCGCCGCGAGCGAGCCACCATCGACCCCGTCGGTGGGTGGCGCCGTCATGTCCGTGCCATGACCGGGAAGGTCTGGTGCGACGACGACGAATCCGGCGTGCGCGAGTGCGAGCGACCACGTGTGCATGAGCGCCGCGGACCCGGCGAAGCCGTGCGCGACGACGACGCCCGGCGACGAACCGGGCGACGCCGCGACCGGCACGTACACGCGGCCGGGTGGCCCATCGCCCCCTGGAGCGACGCGCACCACGTCGATGCCACGGCCGACGGGCACGATGAGGAGAGCCGCCAGGACGACGAGGACCAGCCCGACAGCGAGGCGGCGGCCGACGCCGGTCCCAGGGAGTCTCCGTCGACGGCCGACCACGTCCCGCCCCCTCACGGTCCGGCCACGAGGCCCCACCCGGACCCGGCCACATCCGCCGTCCA
>JAURQY010000011.1 GCA_030835875.1 Nitriliruptorales bacterium
CGAGATCGACGTCCTGGTCCGCAACACCACCTGGACCGCGACCCGTGACGGCGCCGAGGGTGCCGCCTTCGCCATGACCACCTTCTACGACGGTCAGGGCATGATGGTCGACACCGACAGCGGCTTCGACACCATCGACGACATGGCCAACACGACCATCTGCGTCCAGGCCGGCACGACGACCCAGCTCAACCTGGAGTCCGTCTTCGCCTCGCGCGGCCTGCCGTACACGGCGCTGACCTTCGAGGGCAACGACCAGCTGCAGGAGGCCTACTTCGAGGGCCGCTGCGACGGTTGGACGTCCGACCTCTCGCAGCTCGCCGCGTTCCGTGGCACGTGGCCGGAGGACCAGGGTGGCTCGGCGTCGGTCACGATCCTCCCCGACGTCATCTCCAAGGAGCCGCTCGGCCCGCTGGTGAACGACGGTGACAGCGAGTTCTTCGACGTCGTCAACTGGGTCGTCTTCGCGACCATCCAGGCCGAGGAGTTCGACATCTCGAGCGCGAACGTCGACAGCGTGCGCGCCGCGACGAACGCCGACGAGAGCCCCGAGGTGGGCCGCTTCCTGGGCCTCGTCGACGGGTTCGACCCGGGCCTGGGTCTCGACCCGGAGTGGGCGTACAACGTCATCAGCCAGGTCGGCAACTACGAGGAGATCTACCTGCGCAACGTCGGGCCGGACACCCCGCTCGGCCTGCCGCGTGGTGTGAACTCCCTGTGGACCGACGGCGGTCTGCTCTACGCCCCGCCGTTCCGCTGATCCACGCAGCACCCTGCACGACCCGAGGGGCCACGCCGATCCGGCGTGGCCCCTCGGCCGTCGGGCGTCGGAGTCCTGACGCAACGCCACGGAAACATCGCGCTGACTAGTATCCAGTCGTCCTTCTGGGAGGAGGACGCCGCACCAGGGGGACCGATGACGGAGGGGACGATCCGCGTCAGCACCTCGCGTGCTGCAGAGGGGCCCGCACGCCCACCGTTCTGGCGCGACGTCCGCGTCATCCGCGTGGTCCTGCAGGTCGGCTTCGTGGTCGCGACCGTCGCGCTCGTCCGGTGGCTCTTCGGCAACCTCACCTCGAACCTCGACCGGCTCGGTATCCGACGCGACTTCGCCTTCCTCGATCAGCCCGCTGGGTTCAGCATCCTCGGCGCCCCCGACTTCCGCGCCCAGGACACGATCCAGAACGCCCTGCTGATCGGGATGGGCAACGCCATCCGTGTCGCGATCCTGGGCATCGTCCTGTCGCTGCTGATCGGCGTCGTCGTCGGCGTCGCACGCCTGTCGCGCAACTGGCTCGTCGCGCGCAGCGCGAGCGCCTTCGTCGAGGCGCTGCGCAACATCCCGCCGCTCGTCCTCGTCATCTTCTTCTACCTCGGGGTGCTCGCCGCGCTCCCCCGCCTCGACGAGGCCACGTTCGTCGGTGACGTCGCCATCGTCTCCAACCGCGGCATCTGGATCGCGTGGCTCACGGTCGGCGAGGGCTCGCGACCGTTCCTTACCGCCGCCGCCGTCGCCCTCGTCGCGGCCATCGGGGTCGCCGTCTGGCGCATGCGCGTCTTCGACCGCACAGGGACGCCCCACCGCCGTCTGCTCTGGGCGACCGTCACCTTCGTCGCCGTCACCGCCATCGCGTGGTCGGTGCTCCAGCCGCCGATCGAACCGAGCCTGCCCGTCCTCGACGGTCGGGTCGTCACGGGCGGCGCCTGGCTCTACCCCGAGTACCTGTCACTGCTCATCTCACTCGTGCTCTACGCCGCCTCCTTCATCGCCGAGATCGTGCGCGGCTCCATCCTCGCGGTGCACAAGGGGCAGGCCGAGGCGGCCGATGCGCTGGGGCTCTCGAGCAGCCAGCGCATGCGCTACGTGATCCTCCCCCAGGCGCTGCGCATCGCGGCACCCGCGATCGGCAACGAGTTCCTCAACCTGTCGAAGAACGTCTCCCTCGGTATCGCCGTCGGGTTCGCGGAGATCCTCCGCGTCGCGAACACCGCGGCCGGCAACGGGCAGCCGGCGCCGCAGCTGCTCATCGTCGTGCTCCTGGGCTACCTGACGCTGTCGCTCATCATCTCGGTGATCGTGAACATCTTCAACCGTCGACTGCAGCTGGTGGAACGATGAGCGCCGACACCGTCGCCCGACCGCCCGTCAAGGCGAACGACCCGGTGCGCTGGGTCAAGGACAACCTGTTCGCGACGCCGTTCAACTCGCTGCTCACACTCGTGTTCGCGCCCCTCGTCGTCGTCGTCAGCTTCCGCTTCCTCCGCTTCCTCGCGGTGAGCGCGCGCTGGGAGATCGTCGAGACGAACCTGACGCTCTACGTCGTCGGGGCGTTCCCGCGCGAGCAGCTGTGGCGGCTGTGGCTCGCGCTCGCGATCCTCGCGGTCGTCTTCGGCCTCATCGGGGGACTCGTCGGGGCGACCGCGCGAGAAGCAGCAGCCGCCGCCGGACGGTCCACGACCACGACCCGCTGGGACCGGCTCGCGCGCCTCGGTCCGCCGCTGCTGCTGCTCGCCTCGCTGCTCGGCTTCGCGCGGACCTTCACGCCGTTCGCGCTCACGCTCGGCGTCGTCGCGCTCGGGCTCGTCTCCTCGACGCTCGCGCGCCGCGTCCCGCACGGGTTCCGGCGGTTCGTCCCGCTGATCGCGGTCGTCGGCATCGTCGTCGCGCTCTGGACCATCAGTGCGTTCGGCGGCGTCGCTCGTGACGAGTGGGGCGGCCTGCTCATCACGATGTACTACACGATCGGCGCGCTCGTCATCTCCTACCCGGTCGGCATCCTCTTCGCGCTCGGGCGCCGCTCGTCGCTCCCGATGGTGCGCTGGGTGTGCGGGGCGTACGTCGAGTTCTTCCGCGGGTCACCGCTCATCACGCTGCTGTTCACGGGATGGCTCGTGCTGCCGTTCTTCCTCCCCGCGGACTTCCCGACGCCGACGCTCGTGACGCGCGCGCTCATCATCTTCATCCTGTTCACGTCCGCCTACGTCGCCGAGATCGTCCGCGGTGGCCTGCAGGCGGTCGGACGGGGGCAGTGGGAGGCGGCGCAGGCGCTCGGGCTCTCCCCGTGGAAGCAGACGCGCCTCATCGTGCTCCCCCAGGCGCTGCGGGCGGTCATCCCCGGGCTCGTCGGTCAGGCGATCAGCCTGTTCAAGGACACGACGCTCGTGCTCATCATCGGCCAGCAGGACCTGCTGGCCATCGCACAGAACGTGACCAAGCAGGACGCGTTCCTCGGCCAGGGCTACATCATCGAGTCGCTGGTGTTCGTCGGGATCGTGTACTGGGTGGCCAGCTACTGGCTCTCGAAGGAGAGCCAACGCCTCGAGGTCCGTCTCGGGATCGGTCAGCGCTGAGCGCGCGCAACGACGTGGAGGAGAGCGAAGTGGACGAGGGACGCACGACGGACGCGACGTCGCTGACCGGCAAGGCACTCGAGGCCGGCGGCACGGGCGAGGTCATGATCGAGATCTCGAACGTCGAGAAGTGGTACGGCGACTTCCA
>JAURQY010000095.1 GCA_030835875.1 Nitriliruptorales bacterium
CGACGTTCATGAGCACGGGGACGCCGAGCACGATCCAGACCTGAAGGATGCTCACGAGGGCTCCGCGCCGGCCCGGAGGTGTTTAGGGACGGACCGATGCCGTCAGCCTACTCCCGGCACCCGGTCGACCTGCGGCGCTCATCGCTCAGCGGCGCTGCGCTGCTCTCGGTCGGCGTACACGGCGTCCCGTGCGGCCTTCCGAGCGAGTCCCTCGGGATGGCCGCGCCGGACGAGCGCCCCGACGGTCCGACGCACCGCGACCTCCGGGTCGACCGCCCGCTGGCGGGCCGCCTGCTCGCGGGCCACCGCGAAGGCGGCGGCAGCCGGATCGGTGTCGGCGGAGCGGGCGAGCGCCTCGTCGACCTGCAGACCGGTGAAGCCACGGCCGCGGAGGTCCCGGCGGAGCCGTGCATCGGCGTGACCTCTGGCCCGACGCTCCGCGATCAGGACGTCGAGGAGGACCTCGTCGTCGACGAGACGCTCGGCCCTCGCGCGCTCGAGCGCGGACTCCGTCGTCACCTCGTCATGGCCGCGATCACGCAGCTTCGTGCGGAGACGGCCCTCGGACTGCGGTGCGTTCGCCGTCGAGCGCCGGATGAAGGCGAGCGCGGCCCCGACATCACCTCGGGCTTCATCGGAGACCGTCGTCGGGTCGTCGTCAGGAGCGATGCTCGCACCGCTCCCACCCGTGGACGGGGGCGCGTCGGATGCGGACTGCCGTGCGAGGTCGACGAACTCACGCGGACGCACCGGTGGTGCAGGGACCGGGGCGGCGTCGTTCGCCGCTCCGTTCGTCGCCCCGACCAGCGGCTCCCGGCGTACACCGCGTGCCGCGAGCCAGCCCTCCGCATCGACCGGCACGCTCAGCCCTCGTCGGCGTCGTCGCCCTCGGCCTCGGCTTCGAGCGCGGCCTCGGCGACCTTGGTCACGCCGACCTTCTCGAGGATGCGTCGCTCGATGTCGAGCGCGACCTCGGGGTGCTCCCGGAGGAACGTGCGCGCGTTCTCCTTGCCCTGGCCGAGCTGGTCACCCTCGTAGGTGTACCAAGCACCCGCCTTGCGGACGATGCCCTCCTCGACCCCGAGGTCGATCAGCGAGCCCTCCTTGGAGATGCCGACCCCGTAGAGGATGTCGAACTCGGCCTGACGGAACGGCGGCGCGACCTTGTTCTTGACGACCTTGACGCGGACGCGGTTGCCGACGGCGTCGGTGCCGTCCTTCAGCGTCTCGATGCGCCGGACGTCGAGCCGGACCGACGAGTAGAACTTGAGCGCACGACCACCGGGGGTCGTCTCGGGCGAGCCGAACATGACACCGATCTTCTCGCGCAGCTGGTTGATGAAGATCGCCGACGTGTTCGAGCGGTGGAGCGAGCCCGCGATCTTCCGCAGCGCCTGCGACATGAGGCGCGCCTGGAGCCCGACGTGGCTGTCGCCCATCTCGCCCTCGATCTCCGCGCGCGGCGTCAGGGCCGCGACCGAGTCGACGACGATCACGTCGACGGCGTTCGAGCGGATGAGCATGTCGGCGATCTCGAGCGCCTGCTCGCCGTTGTCCGGCTGGGAGACGAGCAGCTCGTTGATGTCGACCCCGAGCGCCTGGGCGTAGGTCGGGTCAAGCGCATGTTCAGCGTCGATGAAGGCGGCCGTGCCGCCGGCTCGCTGCGCCTCGGCGACGATGTGCAGCGCCACCGTCGTCTTGCCGGAGGACTCCGGCCCGTAGATCTCGGTCACGCGGCCGCGCGGGATGCCGCCGATACCGAGCGCGACGTCGAGCGCGATCGAGCCGGTCGGGATGGCGGCGACGGGCACGGCCGCCTCGTCGCCGAGCCGCATCAGTGAGCCCTTGCCGAACTGCTTCTCGATGTTGGCGAGGGCGACGTCGAGTGCCTTGTCACGATCCACGGTGGGTCTCCGTCCTGTGTGCTGGGTCGGGTGTCGCTGGTGTCTCGGGGGGACCCTACGGCCCCACCCACCCGGGACGGAGGTGGATCCGTCGCCTGTGGAGAACAGGCTAACCGAACACCTGTTCGATGTCATGGAGGCGCTGTCCGAACGGCCATCGCACCGCCACCGGCCCGTCACCGGCCGTTCTCCGGCGACCTCTACGGTCCTGCTCGCACCGCCGGTCCTCTCCTCCCGGCGGCGGTCGGATCGGCGCACTCTCCCGGTGCTGGATCCGGCACGGTGGTCGGCGGGTCGCAGCGCCGCCCACCTGCGGCCGTCCCGCTGTGTCGGCCCAGGACCCCCGCCCACCGCGGGGGTCCTCGCATGTCGTGACCCTCGCTAGCGTCAGGACGCGGTGGTGGCTGACGGATGCGCCGACGGATGCGCCAGCGGTCAGCAGGGAGAGGCCCGGATGAGCGATATGACCGCGCCGGTGGTCCGCGACGCGAGCGCACCGCGCCTCGTGTTCGTGGACACCGAGGCGACCGGACTCGACCACCGCGTGCACCAGCTCACCGAGGTCGCCTGGATCCTGCGCGAGCCCGACGGACGCGAGGTCACCCGCCGCTTCGTCCCCGAGCACACCCTCGACGGGGCCGAGGCCAAGGCGCTCGCGATCACCCGGTACCACGAGCTGCTCGCCGACGAGCCGCGCACACCCGACGCCGAGTGGGTCGACGTCCTGCTCGCGGACGCTGACGGTGCCGTGCTCGTCGGGGTCGTCCCGGACTTCGACGCACGACACCTCCTGCAGGCATGCCAGCGCGTCGGCCGCACGCCGACCTGGGACCACCATCTGCTCGACGTCGGCACGCTCGCGATGCCAGTGCTGGCCGCGGCGCCTGAGGTGCCCCGCGGCGTCGCGTCGCTGTGCGTATCGCTCGGCGTGCCGCACGACCCGGGCCGCGCGCACGGCGCCCTCTACGACGCCCAGCAGACGATGCGCTGCTTCGACCGTGTGTGGGAGCTGCTCGCCGGACTCCGCGTGTCCGGCGCACCACTCCCCGACCCGGTCCCTCGCCCACCGTCGAGCCGCGAGGGATCCAGCGTCGAGGAGTCCTCAGCCTCGGCGTCAGCCGTCGAGGAGTCGCCGGCGGAGCAGGTCGAGAGCCGCTGAGCCGAGCCGTGCGATGACGGAAGGCCGGTCGCCGGGCACGACCCGCCCGTGCACCTCGCAGGTCCCGTCCGGCGCTGCGAGCGCCCAGAACACGGTGCCGACCGGCAGGTCGTCGACAGGGCCGGGGCCGGCGACACCGGTGACCGCGAGCCCCCAGTCGGCACCGGTGCGCGCCCGGACGGCGAGCGCGAGCGCTCGGGTGACCGCCTCCGACACCGCACCCTCGCGGGCGACCAGGTCCGCGTCGAGTCCAGCGAGGAGCGACTTCGCCTCGTCCCGGTAGACGACGAGGCCACCGACGAGCACTGCCGACGCCCGCGGGACACGCGCGAGACGTGCAGCGATCGACCCACCGGTGGCGGACTCCGCCGTCGCGACACGCTGGCCGCGATCGGCGAGCAGCCGCACGACCGTCGTCTCGAGGTCGGCGTCGTCGAGGCCGCTGACCGACGCGCCGAGCGCTGCGACGACACGGTCGACGGCCGGCTGCGCGCGCGCCGACGCGTCGTCCGGGTCGCGGCCGGTCGCGGTGAGCCGGACCTGGATGCCGTGCTGCTTCGCGAGGAACGCGAGGGTGACGTCCGCCTCATCGGCGACGAGCGGCTCGACGACCGACGCGACGTCGGACTCTCCACGCCCCGCGACGTGCACGATGCGCGTGACGGTCGCACCGGTGACGCCGAGCTCGTCGAGCTGCGGGACCACGAACGTCGACCACAGCTCATGCAGCTCCCAGGGGACGCCGGGCAGCGCGATCACGCGCACCGGCCGCTGCGCACCCTCCACCGTCAGGTCGACGGCGAACGCCGGCGCGGTCCCGACCGGAGGAGCGGTGCGCGCGCCCTGCGGGACGAACGCCTGTCGCCGGTTGCGCGGCGCCATCGGTCGGCCGAGCGCG
This sequence comes from Nitriliruptorales bacterium, assembly GCA_030835875.1. Classification (GTDB taxonomy): domain Bacteria; phylum Actinomycetota; class Nitriliruptoria; order Nitriliruptorales; family Nitriliruptoraceae; genus CSBr16-57R1. The sequence continues at coordinate 3,962 of JAURQY010000095.1, forward strand.
GCGAAGCGCGCGACGATCGCCTCCTCGAGGTCCTCGCGCAGCTCGAGGTCGGCACCGAGCGCTGCAGCGACCGCCTCGCGCGTGAGGTCGTCAGAGGTCGGACCGAGCCCACCACCGACGACGACGAGGTCCGCGCGGGCGGCGAGCCAGCGCAGCGAGCCGACGATGGCATCGACGTCATCGGCGACCGCGAGGTGGTGCACGACACGGACACCACGCTCGCGCAGCCGTGCGCTGATCCAGGTCGCGTTGGAGTCGGTGAGGTCGCCGAGCAGCAGCTCGCTGCCGACGGACAGCACCGCGGCGTTCATGCGGTGGTCATCCGGACATCGGTGGCGGCACGCCCGACGAGCGTCCGTGCCCGCCACAGGTAGTCGACACCGGACCCGACGGTCAGCGCGACGGCGACGAACAGGAGCGCGTCGACGAGCAGCCCGTCGAAGAGCGGGAGGATGACGGCGGCGATCGCCACGATCTGAGCGACCGTCTTCACCTTCCCCCAGACCGTCGCCGGGACGACCACCCCCGCACGCCGAACGACGAGCAGGCGCAGCGCGGTGACGACGAGCTCACGTCCGGCGATCACCCCGACGACCCACCACGGCACCTCGGCGAACAGCGCGAGCGACGCGAGCGTGCCGACGACGAGCAGCTTGTCGGCGAGCGGGTCGGCGAGCGCGCCGAACGCGCTCACCCCCTGGATCCGCCGGGCGACCCACCCGTCGAACGTGTCGGTGAGCGCCGCACCGACGAACACCGCGAACGCCCACCACCGAGCTGCGGGGAGCTCGTCACCGACGGCGAGCAGCACGAGGACCAGTGGGACGAGCGCCGCCCGCAGGAAGGTGACGGCGTTGGGGACGATGGACCGCCACGACGGCTGGTCCCGCGGCGTGCGACGAGCCGCTGCCACCACCGCACCCCCGACGTCGGCGCGGCCAGGACGGGCGTCGACCGCGCCACGGAGGATAGGCCGGCACAGGATCGGAGCGATCCGGGAGCGAGCGCCTCAAGCGGTGTCCACCGACTCCTGATCCGCCGCGTCGATCGGTCCGTCGGGTCCGAGGACGAGCCGGAGGACCTCACCGGGACGTCCTGGAGGTCCGAGCGCCTCGCGGTTCAGCTCGACGCGTACCCCGCCGGCGTTCCCGAGGCGGAGCGCGACGGCACGCTGCCCGCTGAAGCGCAGTGTCGTGCCGGAGGGGACGAGGGCACCGGGTTCGACGAGCACGTCGTCGACGAGGACCTCGAGCCACGACGCCGCCTCGAACGTGAGGACGACGTCGACCGGCGGGCCGGCCGGCTCGTCCGGGGAAGGAGATGGGTCCGGTCGCTGCACCGGCGGTGCCGACTCCTCGGTGATGGAGGGCGTCGTCGCGACGTCACCGGGCGCGTCGAGCGGTGCGACCGCCTCGGGCGCGCGCCGTCCACCGAACCCGAGCACGATCACGAGCACGCCTGCGACGGCGAACACCCCTGCGATGCCGATGAGCCAGCCCGGTGGATCGCGGCGGATCCGGAGCGGCTCGCGTGGTGGGAGCACCGGCCCGCGGAAGGTCGGATCCGCACCGTGGAGCCGGAGCACCTCGTCCGCGTCGACGTGGAGGATGCCGGCGTAGGTACGCAGGAAGCCCCGCACATAGACGTCGCCACCGAAGGAGGAGAGGTCGCCCGCCTCGAGGGCCGCGACCTGGCGGGGGCGCGCTCGCAGCAGCCGGGCGCATTCCTCGACGCTCAGGCCCTGGCGCTCCCGCGCGGTGCGCAGCAGCGTGCCGGGCATGCTCACGTCGTGGCCGTCCGTGTCATGCTCCATCGGACTCCATGCCTCGGCACGGTCATGCGTCGCCGAACACAGTAGACCCTCGTGCCCGATCAGGGGCGGTCGCGCGTCCTAGAAACGTGCCATCGCGCCGAACCGGCTGCAGGTGGCGCGGAGGCCGCGGTCGTGCGTCGGCCGGCGCTACCCTCCGCCCCCATGGACACGACCGCGCACCCCGCCCCCCGTTCGCTGCTCGCGATGCTGCTGGCGTCGCTCGTGGCCGTCGCGATGCTGCTGGCCCTCGCCCTGCCTGCCTCGGCGAGCTCGGACGACGAGGGCCCGACCACCGTCGTGATGGCGGCGGAGGAGCGCGAGCGCATCCCGATCGCCCCGACGCAGCGTGACCAGCTCGGCCTCGTGCTCTACGGGCTCATGGGCCTGGCCGTCGTCGCCGGGATCGCGACGCTCCGTCGCCAGCTCAAGGGCGAGCGTCCCCAGAGCGACGGCGAGTTCCGCTGGCGCTGACCGGACGCCACTGAGCGCGCCGGCCCCGCCCGCGACGCTCAGATCAGTCCGGACTCGAGGGCGGCGCGCAGGCGCTCCTCGTCCCACAGCACCTCACGAGCCTTCGAACCCTCGCTCGGGCCGACGCAACCGACCTCCTCGAGCTCGTCCATGAGCCGGCCTGCGCGGGCGAAGCCGATGCGCAGCTTGCGCTGGAGCATCGAGGTCGAACCGAGCCCACTGCTCACGACCTGCTCGGCCGCGCGCCGCAGAAGACCTGCGTCGCCCTCATCGTCACCGCGCGCACCGTCGGAGACGCGACCGGTCGACGCGCCGCTCACGGTCGCTGCGACCGCCTCCTCGAAGGCCGGCTCGCGCTGTGTCCGGCAGAACGAGACGACCGACGCGATCTCCTCCTCCGTGACCCAGCAGCCCTGCATGCGCGACGGCTTGCCCTGGCTCGCGGGGAGGAAGAGCATGTCGCCGCGACCGACGAGCTTCTCCGCTCCCCCGGCGTCGAGGATCGTGCGCGAGTCGGTCTGGCTCGCGACGGCGAGCGCGAGGCGTGACGGGATGTTCGCCTTGATGAGGCCGGTGATGACGTCGACGGACGGCCGCTGCGTCGCGATCACCATGTGGATCCCGACCGCGCGCGCCATCTGTGCGATGCGGCAGATCGCGTCCTCGACGTCGCGCGGTGCGACGAGCATCAGGTCGGCGAGCTCGTCGATGACGAGCAGGATGTACGGCATGCGCTTCGGTGGGATGACCGTGCCGTCGGGACCGGGACGGCCGGCGAGGTCACCACGGTCGTAGGCGTCGTTGTAGCCGTCGATGTTGCGGAAGCCGAGCAGCGCAAGGAGCTCGTAGCGCTGCTCCATCTCCTTCACGCACCACGCGACCGCGTCGGCGGCGCGGCGCGGGTCGGTGACGACCGGTGCGAGCAGGTGCGGGGCACCCTCGTACACGCCGAGCTCGACGCGCTTGGGGTCGATGAGGAGCATGCGCACCTGGTCGGGGCGCGCGCGCATCAGGATCGACGCGATCATCCCATTGAGCGTCACCGACTTGCCCGAGCCCGTCGACCCGGACACGAGCAGGTGCGGCATCTTCGAGAGGTCGACCATCGCCGGAGCGCCGGCGATGTCGACGCCGAGCGCGACGGACAGCGGATGCTCGTCGCGCCGCGCGGTGTCGGAGCGCAGCACGTCGCCGAGCGAGATGAGGTCCCGCTCCGTGTTGGGGACCTCGATGCCGATCGCCGACTTCCCGGGGATCGGTGCGACGATGCGGACGTCCGGCGCGGCGAGCGCGTAGGCGATGTCGTCACCGAGGTTCGCGACCTTGTTGACCTTGACACCCGGGCCGATCTCGACCTCGAACCGGGTGACCGTCGGACCACGCGACGAGCGGGCGACCTTCGCGTTGATGCCGAACTGGTCGAACGTCTCCTGCAGGGCCTTCGACTGTGCCGCGATCGTGCGTGACGGATCGCCACCGAGCGCCCGACCCGTGCTCAGCAGGTCGAGCGGAGGGAGCTCGTAGGGCCGCTCGTCGCCCGGCGGCAGGACCTTGCGGGCCTTCTGGGGGCCGTCCGTCGCAGCGGGAGCGTCAGGTGCCTCGGCCGCATCGTCGGCGATGTCGGTGATCACATCGACGTCCTCGACGTCCACCTCGTCGACGACCTCCATCCGCTCGGTCGGCGCGTCCTGCGCATCGACGACCGCCGGCAGCTCGGTCGTCAGGTCGGCGGGGTCGTCATCGAGCCACACGTCGACGACGGCGCGCTGCTCGACGGCCTGCTGGTCAGGCTCCTCGGCGAGGTCGAGCGCCTCGTCGATGACGGGTGCCGCGACCGACGCGGTGTCGTCTGCCGCGTCCGGTCGCGCAAGGAGTCCGCGCAGCGAGCCGGCGAGCCCGGAGAGCGCGGACCAGAGCCCGCGGAACGCGACCCGGAGATCGAGCCGTGCGGTGAGCACGACGCCGAGGACCGCGATCGCGACCACGACGGCCCACGCCCCGGCACGCGAGAGCGCGAGGTCGAGCGGCGCGGCGACGAGCCAGCCGGCGACGCCGCCGCCCCGTGCGATCACGGCGACGCCCTCGCCGGGTGGAGGGACGTCGATGGCGAGGTGGGTGCCGCCGAGGACCGCGACGGTGATCAGTCCCACGCCGAGGGCGGAGCGGCCGACCTCCGCAGCGGTCCGGTCCATGAACAGGACACCGCCGAGCAGCAGGAGGAGGAGCGGGACGAGGGACCCCACGAGGCCGAACCCGCCGCGGGCGGCGATGTCGATCCAGCCACCCACAGGACCCGCCGCATCGAGGTAGATCCCGAGCCCGCTGATCACGGCCGCGAGCAGCAGCACGATGCCCCAGACGTCGCGCCGGTGCTCCGAGAGCACACCCCCGACGCCACGCATGGCGGCGCCGGTCCAGCGGCGCACGCGACCAGGACCGCGCGTCTCGGTCCGCGCGGACGTGCGCGCCTTCCGGCGCGCCGCGCCACGCTTCGCGTCAGCCGTGGAACCCGACCGTGATCCGGCCGAGGAGCGCTTCCTGGTGGTGGCCACGCGAGCTCCCGTATCGTCCCGGGACCATGCCCGGCTCGCGCCCGGATCGCGGCAGGATGCGGCCCTGAAGGCGTCCACAGGGCGTCCGGAGGGCGCAGAGCGAGGCTAGCGGGGACGACATCCGTGGAACCCCAGCCGTGTCGTCCGGTCGACCGGGCCGCGCGGGGCGACACGGCGGGCGGGGTCCCCGACCGCTCAGAGCTCCTGGACGACGGGCAGGATGACCGGGCGTCGCCCGGTCTCGCGGCGCCAGAAGCGACCGAGCGTCTGGACGACCTCGCGCTGGACGGCCGCCGTGTCCTCACGCTTCGCGCGGCTCAGGCGGTCGATCGCCTCGTCGACCGCGGTGCGTGCCGCGCTGAGCAGCTGCTCGACATGCTCGCCGAGCACGACGCCGCGCTGGGTGATGACGCTGTCCGCCGCCCGCTCGGCCTCGCGCGTGTCGATGGTGACGACGGCGATGCAGATGCCGTCCTCGCCGAGCCGCCGACGGTCCCGCAGCATCGCCGGTCCCACGTCGGGCAGGAGGCCATCGATGTAGACGTGGCTCGTCGGCACCGACGCACCGCGCGTCACGACGCCGTCCTCGAGCAGCACCCGATCGCCGTCCTCGCAGACGAGCACCTGCTCCGGCGGACAGCCGGTCGTGATCGCGATGCGACGGTGCGCCATCATGTGGCGGTGCTCACCGTGGACCGGGATCACATATTCGGGTTCGAGGACGTTGTGGAGGATCGCGAGGTCGTCCGCAGCGGCGTGACCAGACACGTGCACGGACGCGATCCCACCGTGCACGACGTCGACACCGCGGCGCGCGAGGTTGTTGATCGAGCGGAAGACCGCCTGCTCGTTGCCGGGGATGAGGCTCGACGCAAGGATGACGAGGTCCCCCTCGCCGAGCTCGAGATGACGGTGCTCGCCGCTCCCCATCAGGCTGAGCGCGCTGAACGGCTCGCCCTGCGAGCCCGTCGAGACGACGATCAGCTCGGAGCGGTCATGCCGCTCGACGTCCTCCATCGCGACCTCGCGCGACGCGTCGAAGTCGAGGTACCCGAGCTCGCGCGCGATCGCCATGTTGTTGACCATCGAGCGTCCGACGAACACCGGACGGCGACCGAAGGCCTCGGCCTCGTCGAGCACCTGCTGGATGCGGTGCACGTGCGACGCGAACGACGCGACGACGACGAGCCCGTCGGCACGCGACAGCGCCTCGCGGATCGCGGCGCCGACGGTGCGCTCGCTCGGGACGTGCCCGGGCACGTCGGCGTTCGTCGAGTCGGCGAGCAGCAGGTCGACACCGCGGTCGCCGATGCGCGCGAAGTGCGCGAGGTCCGTCGGCAGCCCATCGATGGGCGTCTGGTCGAGCTTGATGTCACCGGTGTGCACGATCGTCCCGTGCGGCGTCGTGAACGCGAACGCGCACCCGTCGGGGATCGAGTGCGAGACCTGGACGACCTCGACGGCGAAGGGGTCGTGCGTGACGCTCGTGCCGGGCACGATCTCCCGCAGGTCCGCAGGGGGGAGGTCCGGCCACTCACGCAGGATCGATGCGACGAAGGCGAGCGTCAGCCGCGTCCCGTAGACGGGGACGGCGCGGCCGAGGTCGCGCAGCAGGTAGGGCAGCGCGCCGATGTGGTCGAGGTGCCCGTGCGTGAGGAACACCGCCTCGACGTCGTCCCCGCGCGCGACGAGCCACCGCCAGTCCGGCAGGATCAGGTCGACGCCGAGATGCTCGGCATCGGGGAAGAGGACTCCGCAGTCGACGACGGCGATGCGGCCGTCGATCTCGATGGTGGCCATGTTGCGACCGATCCCGCCGAGCCCGCCGAGGAAGACGACCTCGACCGGCGGGTTCGACCCGCGCGATCGTCTACTCACCTGCGCACCTCGAGCTCGGCGAGCGCTGCGACCACGCGCCCGGTGACCGCGTCGTCCGCGTCGACGAGCGGGAGCCGGACCGGCCCCGCCGGGAGCCCGCGCGCCCGCAGTGCGGCCTTCAGCGGCCCCGGGTTCGGGTCGAGGAACAGTGCACGGTGGAGCGGCATGCAGGCGAGGTGAAGCTCGCGGGCGCGGACCGGATCGGTGGTGTGCACGGCCACCATCTCCGCGATCTCCGGACCGGCGAGGTGTGCCGCGACCGACACCACGCCGACCGCGCCGACGCTGAGCAGCGGCAGGTTGACCTCGTCCGCACCCGACCAGACGTCGAACCCGCCGGGCGCGTCGCGCGTTGCTCGGACGACATCTGCAGCCTTGTCCACGCGTCCCGTGGCGTCCTTCACGCCGATGATGTTCGGGACGCCGGACAGCGTGACGAGCGTGTCGACGTCGATCTCGCGTCCGGTCCTCGCGGGGATGTCGTAGAGCAGGACGGGGCGCTCGGTCGCCTCGGCGACGCTCGTGAAGTGGGCGACGAGCCCGGCCTGCGACGGGCGGTTGTAGTAGGGCGTGACGACGAGCACACCGTCCGCGCCCGCCTCGGTCGCTCGCACCGTCCGCTCGATCGAGCGCGCCGTGTCGTTCGTGCCCGTGCCGACCGTCAGGCGCGCTGTGCCACCGACGGCGTCACGCACCGCGGCGACGAGCTCCCACAGCTCCTCGCCGTGCAGGGTGGGTGACTCCCCGGTCGTGCCGCCGAGGACGAGCCCATCGGAGCCGGCGGCGACGACGTGACGTGCGAGCGCCGCCGCACCCTCGGCGTCGAGTGAGCCGTCGGGGAGGAAGGGGGTCGCGAGCGCCGTGATGACCCGCCCGATGGCGTCCGGTCCGGTCGCTTCGGTCACGGGTCGATGCTCCTCCCGCAGGTCGACACCGTGCCCCCGCTCGGGGCCGTCCGCCGGCCTGCGGCGCGAGACTAGTGGTCGGCCGAGCGCTTCCGGTCGAGCGCACGCTCCGACTCGAGCCGCTCGAGGTCGCCCGAACCGTGGTCGACGTGCACCATCGCCTCGGCGACCGCCGTATGCCCGGCGACCTCCGCGATCGCACGATGCATCGACTGCACGATGCTGCGGTACTGCGGATGCCCCTGTGGGGTCGAGCGCAGCTCGAGCATCTGCATCGCGGCGCGCGCGTTGATCTGCACCGAGTAGCGGATGCGGAACGCGAACGGGACGGCGTACTGCGCCTCCTCCGGATGGTCGACGACGAGCTCACGGTGCAGCGCCGCCGCACGGCCGATCGCCTCGTGCCACGCGTCGGCGACACCCGCCTCCACGAGCTCCGGCGGGGTGTCGTAGCCGTGCTCGGTCGTGAGCTGCTGCCACTCGATGGTGCACATGCGGTGGCGCTGCAGGTCCCGGAAGCCGCCATAGTCACCGAGCACGTCGAAGCGGTAGACGACACGCTCGAACGCGCGTCCGGGACGATGGCGACGGTTGACCCGCTCCCCCACGTACGCACGCAGGACCTCGGCGCGCTGCTCCGCGGGCCAGGTGCGGACCTGCTCCGCGAGCTGCTCCTCCGGAAGGGCGACGTGCGGGAGGAGCGCGGCCGTGACGAGCGCGACCTCCGCGTCGACCGGGTCACGTGGCCACCAGTCGACGAGCGCGACCGGAGCGTCAGGAGGACGCGCCGGGCCGATGACGTGCCGGGCCGCGAGCGCGCGGGTGTCCTCGCGCGTCGCCGCGAGGTAGTCGCGCCACACGTGCCCGCGGTCGGGACGGTCGACGCGGGCGACGAACGATGGGATCACCTTGCGCAGCTCGCGCAGGAGCCGCTCACCGAGTGCCCTCGACTCCGCGAGCGGATCGGCGGAGAGTCGGAGCAGCAGCGACTCGAAGGCCTGCCCGGAGGCGAACATGCCGACGTTCGCGGTCGTCGCGGCGGGCAGCAGCCCGCGCAGCAGGTCGAGCCCCTTCGCGCGGGTCGCTGCCTGCCAGGCACGCTCGCTGGTCGCCTCGTCGCGCGGGAAGCGCTCGCGCACCCAGGCCGTGACGACGGGCAGCGATGCCGCGTACGTGTCGAAGAGGTGGTCGAGCACCTCCTCGTAACGCTGGGCGTGCGGGCCGGCCATGATCGTGGCCTCGCGGTGGTAACGGTAGCGCCCATCCACGCGCCGGTCGTAGGCGATGTAGCGGGTGGACTGCTCGAGGTAGGCCGCGAGCCGCCCCCACTCGATGCGCTTGGTCGCGACGTTGGAGATGCCCTCGAGCGCGACATGGGCCCCACCGAGCTGCGCGACCGAGTCGTCCCCGTAGTCGCCGAAGACCCGCTCGTACAGGGCGTCGGCCCGCTCGGCGACCCCGTCATGGAGGTCCTCGGCGAACTCGTCGAGGAGAAGGTCCTTCACTCCTGAGGGGGAACGGGAGTACCGTGCGAACACGGCTCCCTTGACGACCTCCGGCAGCCCGGTGAGCGCGAAGACGTCGCCGTCGGGATCGGTGAGGAACCGCGCCAGGAGGTCCCTGCGGGCCTCGGGGCCACCCTGCTCGTCCACGAACACGACCCCTGCCACGCCGGCCGGCGAGCGTAGCCCCGGACCGCTCCCGGACCCCGGACGCCGCACCCCCGACCGTCGACCGCGATCCACGGCCGACCCTGCCCCGCGGAGGAACCCGTGCAGCACCCGATGATGGGCATGATGATGTCCGCGATGTCCGCGCGCGACGAGGCGCGGACGCGCGGATTCGACCGTGCGGTCGCGCGTCGCGCGATGGGGCTGGCCCGCCCGTACCTCCGGCGCATCCTCGCGTACATCGCACTCATCGTCACCATCTCAGTCATCTCCGCAGCACCGCCCCAGCTGATCCGCCTCGTCATCGACCGCGCGATCCCGGAGGGCGACCTCGACCTCCTGTGGCTGCTCGCCGGTGGACTCGTGCTCGTCGCGGTGCTGGTCGCCGGCCTCTCGATGGTCGAGCGCCTGCTGTCCTCCACGATCGGGGAACGGTTCATCCTCGAGCTCCGAACGCGCCTCTACCGCCACGTGCAGGCGCTCCCCATCGCGTTCTTCACCCGCACGCAGACCGGGTCGCTCGTGACGCGCCTCAACAACGATGTCATCGGCGCGCAGCGTGCGCTCACCGGGACGCTCGGCGGCATCGTCGACAACCTGATCGGCGTGCTCGTCACGGTCACGGTGATGGCGGCACTCGACTGGCGCGTCACGCTGCTCGCGATCTCGCTCCTGCCGATGTTCATCATCCCGGCCCGGATCGTCGGACGCCGTCTGCAGGAGCTCGCGCGACGTTCGATGGCGCTCAACGCCGACATGAACTCGACGATGACCGAGCGCTTCAACGTGTCCGGCGCGCTGCTCGTGAAGCTCTTCGGACGCATCGACGACGAGGTCGCGACCTTTCACGGGCGCGCGGATCAGGTCGCGCGCATCGGCATCCGCACCGCGATGCACGGCCGTGCGCTGTTCGCTGCGCTCGGGCTCGTCGGCGCGCTCGCGACCGCGCTCGTCTACCTCGTCGGCGGACGCGTCGTCATCACCGACCCGGACGTCCAGGTCGGGACCGTCGTCGCGCTGGGCCTCTACGTCACGCAGCTCTACGGGCCCCTCGCCCAGCTCTCGAACGCACGCGTCGACCTGATGACCGCGCTCGTGAGCTTCGAGCGCGTGTTCGAGGTGCTCGACCTTCGCACGAACATCCCGGAGCGCGAGGACGCCGTCGAGCTCGTCGCGCCCCGTGGCCACGTCCGTCTCGAGGGCGTCCGCTTCCGCTACCCCGGCGGCGAAGGTGTGAGCCTCGCATCGCTTGAAGGGCCGCGAGCCGCACACGACGACGAGGCCGGCGCGGTGGTGCTCGACGGTGTCGACCTCGAGATCGCCCCCGGCCGGACCGTTGCGCTCGTCGGACCGTCAGGTGCCGGCAAGTCCACGCTCGCCTCGCTCCTCCCGCGCCTGTACGACGTGACCGAGGGACGAATCACCGTCGACGGGCACGACGTCCGCGATCTGACGCTCGCGTCGCTGCGCGCGGCGATCGGGGTGGTCAGCCAGGACCCGCACCTCTTCCATGACTCGGTCGCGGCGAACCTCCGCTACGCACGTCCCGATGCGACCGATGAGCAGCTCGTCGCCGCCGCCCGTGCGGCCCGTATCCACGACACGATCGACCGGCTGCCCGACGGCTACGACACGACCGTCGGCGAGCGCGGCTACCGCTTCTCCGGGGGCGAGAAGCAGCGGCTATCGATCGCGCGCATGCTCCTGCGCGACCCTGCCATCGTCGTGCTCGACGAGGCGACCGCGCATCTCGACGCCGGCAGCGAGCGGCTCGTGCAGCAGGCGCTCGAGGACGCGCTGACGGACCGGAGCGCTCTCGTCATCGCGCATCGTCTGTCGACCGTCGTCGAGGCCGACGAGATCGTGATGCTGGACGGCGGTCGGGTGATCGAGCGTGGGACCCACGCGGAGCTGCTCGCCGCGAACGGACGCTACGCCGAGCTCGTGCACACGCAGCTGCTGCCCGCGTCGGCCGAGGTCGCGTCAGACGTCTGAGGGCTCCGCGGCGTCAGGCGCGTCGGCTGCGGTCCCGCCGTCCTCGAGCCGGCGCGGCGTCTCGCCCGACGCCCAGGCGCGCGCCTTGTCATGACGTTCGTCGGGTGTGACGCCCGAGGCGACGAGCAGGTCACGCACGCGGTCGACCGCAGCGACGTCGCTGCGCCGCGCGTGCGTCCACATGAGCTCGCGCAGCGTCGGCTCGTCGGCATGGACGCCCACGCGAGCAGCCGCGACGAGCAGCCGTTCGGCCGCAACGAGGTCGTCAGCCTTGAGCCGGCCGGCGACGAGGCGCGCGAGGTCCGTCGACTCGGGTCGCACCCCGTGGCCGACCATCTCCTCGAGCAGCGCGAGGGCATCGTCGATGCGCTTCGCCGCGACCAGAGCGGACAGCAGCGAGCCGTAGCTGCGTCCCTGCGTCAGCGTGCCCGCGCGACGGAAGCGTTCGAGCCAGGCTCGCGCGTCGTCGAGGCGTCGCGCACGGACGAGCCGCTCGACGAGGTCGCGCGCCGCTGCGCGGTCGAACACGAGTCCCTGGTCGAGGATCGTCGTCGCGACCGGCAGCACACGGTCGACGCCGTCCGCCGCCATCTCCGCGCGCAGCACGGCGCCGCTGCGCTGGGGGGTGACCGGGACGCCGATGACGAGCAGGAGGTCGAGCACCCCTGCCGCACGTGCGACGTTCCCCGCCGCGAGCGTGCGGTCGAGGAGGACTTCGAGGTTCGCGCCCGTCGGCAGGCAGGCATCGGCCCACATCCGCTCGGCCTCGGCCCATGCGGCCTCGATGTCGTCCGCCGCGAGCTGCGCAGCCAGCACGGCGTTGCGAAGATGGCCGGGGAGCGGCGACGAGCCGTCATCGCGAGGGCCGACGAGGTCGAGGACGTCGGTGATCCGCCCCTTCGCCGCGAGCGCGTGGAGGACCGCGCCGCGGACGTCGTCCCCGGGGGGTGCGACGAGCCCCTCCCCCGCGGCGGACTCGAGCGTCGCGAGGACCTCGAGCGCACGATCGAGCTGTCCGAGCCCGACCAGCATGCGGACGACCGCGCCAGCCCTCGCGTCGGGCATTCGGTGGCGCGCCGCGTGCATCGAGGTCGTGACGGCGACCGAGTCCTTGGCCGCTCGGCGCTCGAGCGCATCCGCGAGGAGCGCGAGGTGGGCGTCACGACTGGGGTGCTGACCCCGAGCACGCATGCGACGGAACAGCGACCAGGCCTGCGGGGTCCTGCGCGCGCCGAGCAGCAGGTCGAGGACCGCCGTGGCCTGTGCCGGCGCGGGGTCGCGCTGGTCGGCGACGAGCCGATCGATGATGGTGACCGCTCCGGGCGCGTCGCCCGCCGTCGCCGTGGCGAGCGCGACGTCGTACTGACGGATCGGGTCGAGCTGCACGCCGAGCGCGTCGAGCTGCTCGATGATCGCGCGCGCCTTGCGGAGCGACCGCGCCGCGAGGTACTCGTCGAGCATCAGGCCGAGATGCACCTCGCTGCGCGGCGCGCCGCGCTCGATCATCGTCGCGAGGACCTCCTCCATCATCCGCACGTCGCCACGGAAGCGCCACAGCGCCTCGACGTAGTGGTCCACGACGTGGTCGGTGGACTGCTCGATCGACACAGGAGGCCTCGTCCGCCGGATCCGGACCCGTACGTGCGCGGTTCGCAGGTGAGGGGACGCTAGCGCCTCACCCCGCGCGCCGCCCCTGGAGCCCGGGACGTCATGCGGGACACCTGTTCAGAGGAGTTCACCCAGACCGACGACGAGCCCGTCGAGCCCACCGACACGACGGCACGCGAGCACCGCACCCGCGACGTACGCGCTGCGGTCCGTCGCGTCATGACGCAGGGTGAGCAGCTGCCCCTCGCCGCCGAGGAGGACCTCCTCATGCGCGACGAGGCCGGGCAGCCGGATGGCATGCACCGGGATCCCGTGCACCAGCGCTCCCCGCGCTCCCGCGGCGACCGCGCGACCGTCGACGCCTGCGGCCGGCGCGAGGTCATCGCCGAGCGCCGAGGCGATCGCTGCCGCCGTCGCGACCGCGGTGCCGGATGGCGCATCGACCTTGCGGTCGTGGTGGAGCTCGACGATCTCCACGTTCGGCAGGTGGCGCGCGGCCTCGGCGGCGAAGCGCTCGACGAGCACTGCCCCGATCGAGAAGTTCGGGACGATCGCGGCTCGGGCGGGTCCGGCCGCTGCGAGCTCGCGTGCGGTCTCGAGGTCGGACGCGAGCAGACCCGTAGCACCGACGACCGTGTGGATCCCCTGCCCGAGGAGCCAGGCGAGGTGCGCGCCGACCGTCGCCGGGCCCGTCACCTCGAGGGCGACGTCGACCTTCGCATCGACGAGCACATCGAGCCCCGCCGCGACGATGACCTCCGACGCGGGGCCGCCGGCGAGGGCAGGGACCACCTCGCCCAGCGGACGTCCGGCATGCGAGGGCGACACGCCGGCGACGAGCTCCAGGTCCTCGACCGCCGCGATTCCGGCAGCGAGCACCGAGCCGAGCCGACCCGCGACGCCGACGATCCCGATGCGCATCGCCCGCTCCTCGCCCGACCCGGCCAGCCCGTCAGGGACGTCGCGATCGTAGGTGGTCGGACGACGGAGGGCCGCGACGCGTGTCGCGGCCCTCCGAGTTCGTCAGGTCGGGATCAGTCCCGGCTGCGGCTCCGGCTGCGGCTGCGCGTCCGGCCGTCACCGTCTCCGGAGCGCTCACGGCGCTCGCCACCGCGGTCACCGCCACGCTCGCCACCGCGGTCACCGCCACGCGCGCCACCACGCGGGCGCTCCGAGCCCTCCGCCGGCGCAGCCTTCTCGCCGACGTACTCGAGCTTGAAGCGACGCCCGCCCTCGAGGACCTCCTTCACCTCGACCAGCACCTGCTGGCCGACGCTGACGGCGTCCTCGGAGTGATCGAGCCGCTTGCCGGCCA
>JAURQY010000096.1 GCA_030835875.1 Nitriliruptorales bacterium
CCGACGGTTCGGTGACGGCGTCGTCGACCTGTTCGCGACCCGGTCTGAGAACCAGCGGCTCCGCGCCGAGAACGCCGAGCTCGAGGCGCGGCGGCGCGCCTACGCGGACCTCGAGCGCGAGGTCGCGGAGCTGCGGGCGCTGCTCGGCTTCCGGGACGAGGTCGAGCTTTCGACCGTCCCGGCGCGCGTCATCGCCGTCGCGCCATCCAACTTCGAGTGGACGCTCACGATCGACGTGGGCGAGGACGGCGGCATCGAGCGCGGCATGGCCGTCGTCGCCGCCGAGGGGCTCGTCGGGCGCGTCCTCACAACCACGAGCAGCGCCTCGCGCGTACTGCTCGTCGTCGACCCGAACTTCTCCGTCGCTGCGCGCAGCGTCGCCACGTCCGCGCTCGGACTGCTCGATGGCGGTGGCAGCGAGCCGCTGCGCTTCGCGCCGCTCGACCCGGGTCAGATCGTCGACACGGACGACGAGATCGTCACCGCGACGTTCCCCGGCAGTGCGATCCCGTCCGGTATCCCGGTCGGCCGCATCGTCGCGCAGGACGAGCGCAGCTCACGGCTGTCGGCCTCCTACGACCTCCTGCCGTTCGTCGACGTGACCCGCCTCGACCATGTGCTCGTCGTCCTGGCCGGTCCCGCCGACGACGTGCCCGCGTTCGAGGACTCGGATGCGCTGGACGTGCCGACGTCCGACGGTGACGCCGGATGAGGACGCGTCGGCTCGCCGCCCTCGCCGCGCTCGTCCTCACCGCGCTGCTGCTCCAGCTGAGCGTCCTCCCCGTCATCGCGGGCGGCGCCTTCGTCCCCGACCTCCTGCTCGTCCTCGTCGTCGTGCTGACCCTCGAGCACGGTGCGCGCACCGGCCTGTGGGTCGCCGCCTCCGGCGGGCTGCTCCTCGACCTCGCGAGCGTCACGGTGCCGCTCGGCAGCAACATGCTCGTGCTCGTGACGGTCGCCTACGTCCTCGGACTGCTGCGCCCCTACGTCGCCGAGCGTGCGGACCTCACGACCGCGATCCTCGCTGGTGTCGCGGGGGCGCTCGCGGTGCTCGGTCAGGCTGCGCTCGCAGCGCTGCTGTCCGAGCAGGTCGCGCCGGGCGCGTCGGTCGTCGCGTGGTCGGTCCTCGTCGTGGGTGCGTTCGCGGTCCTGCTCGCTCCCATCGTGCTCCTCGTCGTCCGGCGTGTCCTCGTGCATCCGGACGAGCTGACGGCGGAGCTGGCCCGATGACCTTCAGCGTGAACGTGCCGGCGCCGCTCGACCGCTCGACGGTCCTGCGCCTCGCGTTCCTCGCGGCGCTGAGCGTCCTGCTGCTCGGCGCGCTGCTCGCTCGGCTCTGGTTCCTCCAGGTGCTCGCGGGCGACCGCTTCGCCGAGCTCGCCGACTCGAACCGGCTGCGCACCGTCGTCTCGCAGGCTCCTCGGGGCCACATCCTCGCCTCCGACGGAAGCGAGCTCGTGGTCAACCGTGCTGCGCTCGCGCTGACAGCGGACCGTCAGGCGCTCGTCGACGCTGCGGGTGCGCCGCGCGACGAGGACGCCGCGCGGACCGTCCGCCGTCTCGCGGTGCTGCTCGGGATCGACGAGACGACGCTGCTGCGACGCATCGCCGACGTCCGTTACAGCCCGTTCCGGCCCGTGCCCGTCGCGGTCGACGTCGACCCACGCATCGTGCTGACGGTCCGGCAGAACCAGGAGCTGTTCGAGGGCATCAGCGCCGAGACGATCCCCGTACGCGACTACCCGGAGGGCGACCTCGCCGCGCACCTCGTCGGCTACCTCGGCCAGATCAGCCGCGACGAGCTCGCCGAGGTCCGTTACGCCGACTACCGCGGTGGCGACCTCATCGGTCGCGGTGGGCTCGAGCAGTCCTACGAGGCCGAGCTGCGCGGCCGTGGCGGCCAGGAGGTCTTCGTCGTCAACCGGCGTGGCAGCGTCATCGACGTGCAGAGCCGTCGCGACCCGCAGCCCGGACTCGACCTCGTCACGTGGCTCGACCTCGACGTCCAGCGCGCCGTCGAGGACGCGCTCGCCGAAGGCATCGTTGCATCCCGCTCGATCCTCCGTCCCGACGGACGCTTCCTCCCGTCGACCGCCGGGTCCGCGATCGTCATGGACGCGCGCACCGGCGGCATCGTCGCGATGGCGTCCTACCCGACCTACGACCCGACCGAGTTCGTCGGCGGGGTGAGCACCGAGTACTGGACGTTCGTCAACGACCCCGCTCAGGGCCAGCCGCTCAACAACCGTCCCATCGCCGGGCAGTACCCGCCGGGTTCGGTCTACAAGATCGTCTCGGGCGCGGCGATGCTCGAGGCGGACATCGTCGGGCCGTCCACGCTCGTCGGCTGCCCCGGGAGCTACACGGTCGCCGACGTCACCTTCCGCAACTGGAACCCTGCGAACGAGGGGTCGATGGACCTCGCGACCGCGCTCAAGCGGTCGTGCGACACCTACTTCTACGAGCTCGCCTACCGCCAGTGGCAGGCGGAGGAGCGCGCCGAGACCCCTGATGAGATCGTGCAGCGCGTCTCGCGCGAGTTCGGACTGGGCGAGCCGCTCGGCATCGACCTCCCGGGGGAGCGGGGCGGCGTGGTCCCGGGACGCGAGTGGCGCGAGGAGTTCTGGCTGCGCTACCGCGACGGGTACTGCGAGCGCGCGTCACGCGCGGAGCCGGGCTCGTTCGAGGAGGAGCTCCTGCTCGACCTGTGTCGCTTCGGCGGGGTGTGGCGCGGAGGTGACGCCATCAACATGTCGATCGGACAGGGCGACGTGCTCACGACACCGCTGCAGATGGCGGCCGCCTACCAGGCCGTCGCCAACGATGGGGTGCTGCTGCGTCCGACCGTCGGTCGTGAACTGCGCGAGGATGACGGCACGCTCGTGCGCACGATCGAGCCGGAGGTCGTGAGCGAGCTCGACCTGACCGAGGCCGAGCTCCGGAGCATCCAGCGGGGGCTCGAGCGGACCGTGATGGAACCGGGTGGGACCGGTTTCGGAGCGTTCCTCGGCTTCCCCTTCGATGAGGTCCCCGTCGCCGGGAAGACCGGGACCGCCGAACGCAAGCCGCGCGTCCCCTACGCCTGGTTCGCCGCCTACGCGCCGGCCGACGACCCGCGCTACGTCGTCGTCGTGAGCGTCGAGGAGGGCGGCGGCGGTTCGCAGACGGCAGCACCGATCGCGCGCCGCATCCTCGAGACGCTCTTCGACGTCCGGCGCGCCGATGCGCCCGCGTTCGTCGCCGGACCGGAGATCCTCGACTGATGCCATCGATCGCACGCACCGCCAGACCCGGCCGCCTCGCTCGTGCGCTCGGCGTACTCGCGCCGCTGCGCGCCGTCGACCCGCTCATCGTCGCGTCCACGTTCGCGCTCATCACGATCGGCATGGTCGCGATCTACTCGTCCAAGCTCGCGACGCTCACCGCGCAGGGGCTCCCGACCACCGCCTTCCTCAGCCGCCAGCTGATCGCCGGCGGGGTGGGCCTCGTGCTGCTCGTCGCCGCCACCGTGTTCGACTACCGCCGGTTGCGCGCGTTCATCCCCGTCGGTTTCCTCGCGACGCTGCTCCTCCTCGTGCTCGTGCTCACGCCGCTCGGCACGAGCGTGCGCGGGTCGCAGCGGTGGATCTCGCTGCTCGGCTTCCAGGTGCAGCCGTCGGAGCTCATGAAGATCGCGCTCCTGCTCGCCCTCGCGATGCTCTTCAACGAGACGGAGGGCGTCCCCGGGCTCGGCCGGACCGCGTTCGCCGTGCTCCTCGCCATCATCCCGCTCGGGCTCGTCTTCGCACAGCCCGACCTCGGGACCTCGCTCGTCTACCTGTGGCTCACCGGCATCGTGCTCCTCGTCAGCGGTGTGCGCGTCCGCTACCTGCTGATGCTCGCCGGCATGGGGGCCGCGACGTTCGTGCTGGGGCTCCGGACCGAGCTGATCCGCGACTACCAGGTCCAGCGCCTGACCGTCTTCCTCGGCGCGGACGCTCCCGACGCGGACTTCGCGGGTGCGCTGTTCCAGACGCGTCAGTCGATGATCGCCATCGGCTCCGGTGGGACGTACGGGCGGGGGCTCTTCGAGGGCACGCAGACCGCGCTCGCGTACGTCCCCGACAACCACACGGACTTCATCTTCACCGTCATCGGAGAGGAGCTCGGGTTCATCGGAGCAGCGAGCGTGCTCGCACTCTTCGGCGTGCTCATCTGGCGTGCGGTGCGCATCGCGGCGCAGGCCGTCGACCGCGACGCGATGATCATCGCGGCCGGGGTCGCGGGCATCCTCCTGATGCAGGTGTTCGTGAACGTCGGTATGACCCTCGGGATCATGCCCGTGACGGGGCTCCCGCTCCCGTTCCTCAGCTACGGCGGGACGTCGCTGCTCAGCTGGATGGCGATGATGGGGCTCCTGCTGAACGTGAACCTGCGCCGACGCTGATCCCGGTCCGCAGGGAGGGGCCGCTGATAGGCTCGCCGCGTCCGTCGGGTCGCCCTGGCCGGAAGGCCACGGAGGGCGGTGCACCCCCACGGACGGTGCCGCACCTCATCCCACGCTCGTCGCGTCGGGGAGGTGGGGAGGCACCGGATCGGAGGTCCCGCGTGCTCGGAGCTCTCAGCGCCGTGCGTGCCGACGCGCTGCTGCCCGGTCGGGAAGCGCGTGCAGCGCACCGCAGCGGTCTCGGTGCTCCCACGCCGCCGTCGGTCCTCGAGCATCTCGAGCCGCTGCTCCCCGAGGTCCGCAAGCCGGCGCAGTACGTGGGCGGCGAGCACAACATGGTCACCCGCGACTGGGCGGGCGCGGACGTGCGGTGGCTCCTCTGCTATCCCGACACCTACGAGGTCGGTCAGCCGAACCAGGGCATCCAGATCCTCTACGAGATCCTGAACGGTCGCCCCACGACGCTCGCCGAGCGGGCCTACGCGCCGTGGCTCGACCTCGAGGAGCGGATGCGCGAGCGCGGCATCCCCACGTTCTCGCTCGAGCACCATCTTCCGCTGTGGGCGTTCGACGTGTTCGCCGTCACGCTGCCGCACGAGCTCGGGCACACGAACCTGCTCAACCTCCTCGACCTGGGTGGTGTCCCACATCGCAGTGCGGACCGCGACCTCGCCGACCCGGTCGTCCTCGTCGGTGGCCATGCCGCGTTCAACCCCGAGCCGCTCGCACCGTTCATCGACGCGGCGGTGATGGGGGACGGCGAGGAGGTCGTGCTCCAGATCGACGACGTCATGCGGGCGGCGAAGCACGACGGGATCGACCGCGCGGCCCTGCTGCGCGCGCTCGCCGACGTCGAGGGCGTGTACGTCCCGTCGCTCTACGAGCCGCGCTACACCGAGGACGGGCGTCTGTCGCGCACGGTCCCGGTCGCTGCGGGCATCCCGACGCTCGTCCCGAAGCGCACGGTGCAGGACCTCGAGCAGTGGCCCTACCCGCAGCGCCAGATCGTCCCGATGACCGAGACCGTGCACGAGCGGTTCAGCGTCGAGATCTTCCGCGGCTGCACGCGCGGCTGCCGCTTCTGCCAGGCCGGCATGATCACACGTCCGGTGCGGGAGCGCCGTCCCGAGACGGTCCAGCGGCTCGTCGAGGAGGGTGTGAAGGACACCGGCTTCGAGGAGGTCGGACTCCTCAGCCTCTCGAGCGCCGACCACTCCGCGATCGCACCGATCGCCCGCTCGCTCGGCGACACCTACGAGGGGACCGTCACGTCGCTCTCGCTGCCGTCGACACGGGTCGACGCGTTCAACGTCACGCTCTCCAACGAGCTGACGCGCAACGGACGCCGCTCGGGGCTCACCTTCGCGCCCGAGGCGGGTAGCGAGCGGATGCGGGCCGTCATCAACAAGATGGTCAGCGAGGAGGACCTGCTGCGCACCGCGGAGGTCGCGTTCTCCCAGGGCTGGCGTCACATCAAGCTCTACTTCATGGTCGGACTCCCGACGGAGACCGACGACGACGTGCTCGCCATCGCCGACCTCGGCATCGCCGTCTACCGCATCGCTCACGCACACGGGAAGGCGAACAAGGTCACGCTCTCGGTCGGCGGCTTCGTCCCCAAGCCGCACACGCCCTTCCAGTGGGCCGCGCAGGACACGCCCGAGGAGATCAACCGCAAGCTCGGCCTGATCCGCCAGCGCATCCGCACCCACGACGGCATCCGCGTGCGCACGAACGACCCGGAGGAGGGCGTCATCGAGGGCCTGCTCGCTCGCGGCGACCGCCGCGTAGCGGACGCCGTCGAGCGAGCCTGGCGGCTCGGTGCGCGCTTCGACGGCTGGCACGAGGTGCCGACGCTGCCCCTGTGGCGCCAGGCGATGGCCGAGACCGGCGTCTCGCTCGACTGGTACTCGCAGCGCGAGCGTGACGAGGACGAGGCGCTCCCGTGGGACCACCTCGACAGTGGGCTCGAGAAGGGCTGGCTCTGGGAGGACTGGCAGGACGCTCGGACAGCCGTCCAGCTCGACGACTGCCGCTGGTCCCCCTGCTACGACTGCGGCGTGTGCCCCGGCCTCGACCTCGTCCACGACACCGGCTACCAGCCCGGTGCACTGCTCCCCGTCGTCGCGACCCCGCCCGCCGACCTCGGCGGCGCGTCGGGCGCCGACCTGCCGACGAGCGCCGAGCGCTACGCGGCCACCACGACCTCAGTACCCGAGGTGGCGCGATGAGCGCCCGCTACCGGGTGCGCTGGACCAAGGAAGGGCGGACGCGCTTCGTGTCCGCCCGCGACCAGTCGTCGATCTGGGAGCGCGCGATCCGACGTGCGGACCTCCCGATCGCCTACTCGGAGGGGTTCACCCCGCACGCGCGCGTCTCGTTCCCCGACGCGCTCCCCGTCGGCGTCGCCTCCACAGGCGAGTACGCCGAGCTCACCTTCGCGGCACCGATCCGTGCCGACGACGCTCTCGCACGACTGTCCGCCACCCTCCCCGAGGGCATGGACATCCTGACCTACACCGAAGTCCCTGCAGGCGCGCCGAAGCTCGCGAGCCTGCTCCGCGCGACCCTCTGGGAGCTCGTGTGGCCGCCGGTCGATGCGACCGCGCTCACGACGCTCCTCGAGCAGCGCTGCGACACCCTGCTCGCCGCGACGACGCACGAGGTCGTTCGGCACCGTCATGACGGTGACCGGACCCTCGACGTGCGTCCGGCGGTGGTGTCGCTCGCGGTCGCCACGGGTCCGACCCCCGATGGGTCCGGCACCCGCACCACACTCCGTGCGGTCCTCCGCAACGATGCTCCCCTCATCCGTCCCACCGACCTGCTCGTCGCCCTCGGTGACGGCGAGGTCGCTCCGCCACATCTCGTCCGTCGGGTCGCCCAGGGCGTCCCGCAGGACGAGGGGCTGGTCGAGGCCCTCACCGGCGTGGTCGAGACGGTCCGGGACGACATCGTCGCGGAGGCCGCCTAGCCCGAGCGAGTCCTCCATGTCCGAGCACGACGAGACCACGACCGACGCCCCCGACGCCACGGCGAAGCCGGCGACGAAGAAGGCCGCGACGAAGAAGGTGGCCACCAAGAAGGCCGCGACGAAGAAGGTGGCCACCAAGAAGGCCG
>JAURQY010000097.1 GCA_030835875.1 Nitriliruptorales bacterium
GCCTCCGCGTCGACGCCGGGATCGTGGTCGCGCTGGTCGTCGCGCTGCTGGTCCTGTGGCTGCTCGACCGATCGACCGTCGGCTTCGAGCTGAACGCGGTGGGGGCGAACCCGAGCGCATCGACCGCTGCGGGGATGGACGTCGCCGGTGCGACCGTGCGCGGGATGACGTTCGCCGGTCTCGCAGGTGGGCTCGCCGGCGGGGCGCTGATCCTCGGTGTGCAGGGCCGCATCACGCCCGGGTTCTCCTCCGGACTCGGCTTCGACGGCATCACCGTGGCGCTCCTCGGGCGCGGAACGGTCGGTGGGACGGTCGCGGCAGGGCTGCTCCTCGGGGCGCTCAAGGCCGGTGGCCGTGCGATGCAGGCGCGCTCGGGCACCTCGCTCGACCTGGTCGTCGTCATCCAGGCACTGATCATCGTGTTCGTCGCTGCGCCGGGTCTGGTCCGCGCCATCTTCCGGGTCCGTGCGGAGGGTGGAGGCACCACGAACATCTCGCAGGGGTGGGGAGCATGAGTGCAGCCCTGGTCGTTGCGGGCGTGAGGGCGCGCCGGCGTCGTCTCCGCTTCGCCTCCTTCACGCTCGCACTCGGTGTGCTCGTCCCGGCGCTGCTGATCGGTGGGCGCGGGACCGAGGTCGCGACATTCGTCCTCAACGACGCGCGAGGGGAGCGGTTCGCGCTCCCGGACCTCCAGGTATCGGTCGCGACGGCCGTCCTCATGCTCGCGGCCGGGATCGTGGCACTCGGCGTGCTGCAGTTCGCCCGGGACCTCGGCACTCGGGCACCGCTCGCGGTCGGCACCGGTGGGGCACTGGCGGTCGCTGCGCTGCTCGTGTGGGCCGGGGCGGGAGAGTCGGTCTCCCTCGTCGCCCTTCTGCGCGGTGCACTCTTCGCGAGCGTCCCGATCGCCTTCGGTGCGATGGCGGGCGTGCTCTCGGAGCGTGCCGGCGTGATCAACATCGCCATCGAAGGGCAGTTCCTCGCCGCAGCATTCACGGCCGCTGTCGTCGCCTCGATCGTCGGGTCGGCATGGGCCGGGCTGCTCGGTGGCGTCGGGGCGGGGGCGCTCATCGGCGTGATGCTCGCAGGCCTGAGCATCAGGTTCCGTGCGGACCAGATCGTCAGCGGCGTCGTGCTCATCGTGCTCGCCACCGGCGTGACGTCGTTCATGACCTCGCAGGTGCTCGCGGCCAACACGTCGCTGAACTCGCCGGTCCGGTTCACCGCCACCGCTGTACCGCTCCTCAGCGACCTCCCGTTCCTCGGCTCGGTGATCTTCCGCCAGACACTCCTCGTCTACCTCATGTTCGCCACGGTGATCGTCCTGCAGTTCGCCCTGTTCCGGACCCGCTGGGGACTGCGCCTGCGCTCGGTGGGGGAGCACCCCGCGGCTGCGGACACGGTCGGTATCGACGTCCACAGGACACGGTTCCGCGCGGTCGTGCTCGCCGGTGTCCTCGCAGGAGTCGGCGGGTCGTGGTTCACGCTCGAGGCGGCAAGCCAGTTCTCCAAGGAGATGTCCGGGGGACGCGGGTTCATCGCCCTCGCCGCGATGCTCGTGGGGCGCTACAGCCCGGTCGGCGCGCTCGCCGCGGCGCTGCTCTTCGGTTTCTCCGATGCGCTCGCGACCGCGCTGCAGCGTCTCCCGGTCCCGCTGCCCTCGACGCTGCTCCGGGCCACGCCGTACGTGATCACGCTCGTCGTCGTCGCAGGACTCGTCGGCCGCCTGCGGGTCCCGGCAGCCGACGGGAAGCCCTACGTCAAGCAGTGAGCGCCGGTCCGGCCGGCCGTCGGATCAACGCGAGCAGACCAGCTCGGCGATCCGGCTGATGCCCTCCTCGAGGTCGGCGTCAGCGAGCGCGTAGGAGAGGCGGAACGTCGCCTCCGATCCGAACCCCTCGCCGGGGACGACGGCGACCTTCGCCTCGTCGAGCAGGACCTCGGCGAGGTCCAGCGACGAGCCGATCCGACGGCCGGAGATCTGCGCGCCGAGCAGACCGCGCATGCTCGGGTAGATGTAGAACGCGCCCTCAGGTTCGATCACCTCGAGCCCCTCGATGGCGGCGAGCATCCGGTAGGCGGTGCGGCGGCGGCGGTCGAAAGCGACCCGCATCTCCGCGACCGCCTCCTGCGGCCCGGTCAGCGCGGCGAGCGCAGCGGACTGCGCGACATTGTTGACGTTCGAGCACAGCTGCGTCTGGAGCTTCGTGATCCCCGCCGTGATCTCCCTTGGTGCGATCGTCCAGCCGACCCGCCAGCCCGTCATCGCGTAGCCCTTTGCGACGCCGTCCACGATGACGGTCCGAGGTGCGACCTCGGGGGCGACGGCCGGCATGGTGGTGAACCGGGCGTCCCCGTAGACGAGCTCGCGGTAGATCTCATCGGTGATCACCCAGATCCCGTGCTCCGCCGCCCAGCGTCCGATCGCTGCGACCTCGTCCGGCGGGTAGACGGCGCCGGTCGGGTTGGATGGCGAGACGAAGACCAGCGCCTTCGTCCTCGGCGTCCGTGCGGCCTCGAGCTGCTCGACGCTGACGCGGAAGCCCGTCGAGGCGTCCGCGGGCACCGCCACGGTCGTGCCGCCGGCGAGCCCGATCTGCTCGGGGTAGCTGACCCAGTAGGGGGACGGGACGAGGACCTCGTCGCCTTTGTCGACGATCGCCATGAAGACGTTGTAGAGGGCGTGCTTCCCGCCGTTCGCGATGACGACCATGTCCGCCGTGACGTCGAGCCCGTCGCGCCGTGCTCGCTCGGCGATCGCCTCGCGGAGCGGCGCGAGCCCTGCGGCGGGCGTGTAGCGGTGCATCCCGGGGTCGGCTGCCGCGCGCTGTGCCGCCTCGACGATGTGGGCGGGCGTCGGGAAGTCGGGTTCGCCGGCTGCGAAGCCGATGACGGGCTCTCCGGCTGCCCGCAGGGCCTTCGCCTTCGCATCGACCGCCATCGTCGCGGACGGTGCGAGTCCTTCGATGCGCGCGCTGAGGCTCATGGCAGCTCCATGTGAGGGCGGTACGGGCGTTGTCCGCGGGAGCGTACTCTCCGGTCCCGTCCCTCCGGCCGCCGCGCTCGGCCGGACTCGAGTCCATCGCAGAGGTCCTCATGGCAGCCCCGACGATCCCCGCCGAACTGCTCCCGCGCGACGGCCGGTTCGGATGCGGCCCGAGCCGGGTGACGGCGTCCGCGCTCGACGAGCTCGCACGTGTCGGGCGCTCCGTGATGGGGACCTCCCACCGTCAGGCGCCGGTCCGCTCGGAGGTCCGGGCGCTGCGAGAGGGCCTGCACGCGCTCCTCGGTGCACCGGAGGATCACGAGGTGCTCATCACCGTCGGAGGTGCGACGGCGTTCTGGGATGCGGCCGTCTTCGGGCTCGTGGAGGAGCGCTCGCAGCACTACGTCTTCGGCGAGTTCAGCAGCAAGTTCGCGAGCGCGGTCAAGGCCGCGCCGTGGCTGGCCGATCCGGTCCTCGTCACCTCCGAGCCGGGTACGCGGCCAGAGCCGGTCGCGGCGCCGGATGACGTGGACGTCCACGCGTGGACGCACAACGAGACGTCGACGGGCGTGATGCAGGACGTGCGGCGCCTCGACGATGCGCTCGTCGTCGTCGACGGGACCTCGGCCGCAGGTGGGCTGCCCATCGATCTGGCGCAGGTCGATGTGTACTACTTCAGCCTGCAGAAGGGCTTCGCGGCGGATGGTGGTCTGACGATCGCGATCGTGTCGCCGCGCGCGATCGAGCGCATCGAGCGCATCGCCGCGAGCGGACGCTATGTGCCGGCGTTCCTCGACCTCGGTGTCGTCCTCGAGAACAGCCGGAAGGATCAGACCTACAACACGCCGGCGATCGCAACGGTCATCCTCGCACGCGCGCAGGTGCAGCAGATGATCGCTGAGCATGGCGACCTCCGGGGTGTCGTCGCGGCGCAGCGCTCGAAGGCCGACCACATGTACGGCTGGGCTGAGTCACGAGCCTGGGCGCAGCCGTTCGTCTCGGAGGATGCCGCACGATCGCTCGTCGTCGCGACGATCGACCTCGACGGGATCTCCGCCGACGACGTGAACGCGGCGCTGCGGGCGCACGGCATCGTCGACACCGACGCCTACCGCAAGCTCGGACGCAACCAGCTCCGCATCGGCATGTTCCCGGCGGTCCCGCTCGAGGACCTCGAGGCGTTCACCGCCTGCGTCGACCACGTCGTGGCCCAGCTGAGCTGACGTTCAGGAGTCGCCGCGGAGGAAACGCTCGATCTCTGCGGCGAGCTCGTCGCCGGACGGGACCTCGGCATCCGTGAGAGGGCCGCCCCGCGCGCTGTCGATGCCGAGGGGACCGGCGTCACCCACCGCCTGCGCGTCGTAGAGGCGCTCGAGCTGTGTGACATGTTCCCGAACCTCGTCGGAGGACGTCGCTGCGACGTCGAGCCGCCGGCGGTTCGCTTCGATGTCGGCATCCATGTCGACGAGGTCGACCGCCGTCCCGAGATGGGCGGACAGCCGCTCGAGTAGCGCACGAGAGGCCTCCAGATAGGGGCCTGCGACGTAGTGCGGGATGCGGACCCACATCCCGAGCGTGGTCAAGCCATGCCCCGCGAGCTCCGCCTCGAGCGCGACCTGAGCGGAAGCCGGGACCACCATCTGTTCGTGCGGCGCGCCGAGTCGCTCGAGCAGCGCGTCATCGTTCGACGTGCAGACGAGCTGGACAGGACGCGTGTGGGGGAGCGGACCGGGGACGCTCCCGAGCCCGACGTACCGGCGGATACCGAGCATGTCGGCGAGTTCCTTCATGTCATCGGCGAGCGCTCGCCAGCCGAGGTCCGGCTCCGGGCCGGTCATCAGGAGGAGATCCGGACCGCTCGTCGGTGCCAGGTGGCGGATCGTCAGCTCGGGCCAGCGGACCTGGCGGAGCCGCCCACGGTCGATCTCGAGCTCCGGCCTACGGTCGCGATAGTCGAACAGCGCGTCGGGGTCGAAGCGACCGATGCGCTGCGCCGGATAACGCTCGAGGAGGTGCTCCGCGGCGCCGGTCCCGCCCGCTCCCGCATCGGTCCAGCCGTCGAATGCGACGATGAGAGCGGGTTCGGGCCGGACGACGGGCCGGGAAGGATCGAGGCGGAGGAGTCGCATAAGGAGACGGTACCGGCGGCAGAAGGCCGCTCGCCGCGGATCTGCGCACGGGCGACGAAACGGAAGGGGCCGCCCCGAAGGGCGGCCCCGACCGTGCTGAAGAGGCTCAGCTCACTTCTTGGTGGTCCGCTTCTTCGCGGCCTTCTTGGCCGGACGCTTCGCCGCGGCCTTCTTGGCCGGCGCGCGCTTGGCCGTCTTCTTCGCGGCCTTCTTGGCCGTCTTCTTGGCGGCTGCCATCGTGGCTCTGCCTCCCATGTCGGTTCGTGCGATCCAGGTGGTTCGCACGTGCGAACACTAAAGCGCGTTCGAAC
>JAURQY010000098.1 GCA_030835875.1 Nitriliruptorales bacterium
GGCACGATGCCCGGCTCGGACGAACCGGTCGAGCTGAGTCCTGCACGGCGTCGGACGCTGTGGCTGCGCGTCGGCGTCGGCACGGTGCTGACCGTGATCGGTCTCGAGGCGCTGCGACGCGTCGGGATCCTCTGACGCGACGCGGTTAGCCTCGCGACCTTCCGGTCGGGGACCGGACATGAGCCGGTCGGGAGGGGACACCGTGCAGCTGCAGCGACGCATCTTCGAGCCCGAGCACGAGCAGTTCCGTGAGGTCGTCGCGCGCTTCGCGCAGGCCGAGATCGCGCCGCACCATCTCGACTGGGAGCGCGCCGGGATCGTGCCGCGCGAGATCTGGCTGCGCATGGGCGAGCTCGGCCTCCTGTGCACCGACGTGCCCGAGGAGTACGGCGGAGGCGGCATGCCCGACTTCCGCTACAACCTCGTCATCACCGAGGAGCTGATGCGCGTCGGTGCGTCCGGCCTCGGCACGATCCTGCACAACGACACCATCGTCCCCTACTTCCTCAAGTACGCGACGGACGAGCAGAAGCACCGGTTCCTCCCCGGCATGGCGCGCGGCGAGCTGATCACCGCGATCGCGATGACCGAGCCGGGCGCAGGGTCCGACCTCGCCGGTGTGCGGACGACCGCCGTGAAGCAGCCCGACGGTTCGTACCTGCTCAACGGCACGAAGACGTTCATCACGAACGGCATCCACTCCGACGTCATCATCGTCGTCGCGAAGACCGACCCGTCGGCCAAGCATGCGGGCATCAGTCTGCTCATCGTCGAGCGCGACATGCCGGGCTTCAGCCGTGGCCGCAAGCTCGAGAAGGTCGGCATGCACGCGCAGGACACGGCCGAGCTCGTCTTCGAGGACGTCGTCGTCCCCGCGGAGAACCTGCTCGGCGAGGAGGGCGCTGGCTTCCGTCAGCTCATGGAGGCGCTGCCGCAGGAGCGGCTGTCGATCGCGGTGTCTGCGATCGCCGGCGCCGTCGCCGCGTTCGACCTGACCCTCACCTACGTCAAGGAGCGTGAGGCGTTCGGCAAGCCGATCGGTTCGTTCCAGAACTCCCGCTTCATGATGGCGGAGATGGCGACGAAGCTCCAGGCCGGCCAGGCGTTCGCCGACCAGTGCGTCGAGCTGCTCAACGAGGGCCGTCTCACCGCCGAGCACGCCGCGATGGCGAAGTGGTGGCTCACCGACCTGCAGGGCGAGGTGCTCGACGCGTGCGTCCAGCTCCACGGCGGGTACGGGTTCATGCGTGAGTACGAGGTCGCCCGCTGGTGGACCGACGCCCGGGTCCAGCGCATCTACGGCGGCACGAACGAGATCATGAAGGAGATCGTCGGCCGCTCGCTGGGCCTCTGAGCGGAGCGGAATACGTAGGGGCGTCACGGCGTTCCTCCCTTTACGGAACCGACCCGACCCAAGCGACCCGAACGGAGCACCGCATGCCGACCGTCGACCTGACCGCCACCTCGTTCACGAGCACGATCGAGGACAACGGCATCGTCCTCATCGACTTCTGGGCCGAATGGTGCGGACCGTGCCGCATGTTCGCCCCGTGGTACGAGGAGGTGTCGCAGGAGCACACCGACGTCGTCTTCGCCAAGGTCGACACCGAGGCCGAGCAGGCGCTCGCCGGCTCGTTCGGCATCCGCTCGATCCCGACGCTCATGGCGTTCCGCGACGGCATCCTCCTCTACAAGGAGGCCGGTGCGCTGCCGAAGGAGGCGCTCGGTCAGCTCGTCGACCAGGTCAAGGCGCTCGACATGGACGACGTGCGTCGTCAGGTCGCCGAGGCCGAGGCGGCCGCGGCTGGCGGGCACGACCACGCGGGCCACGAGGGCCACGACCACTGAGTCGTCCCGGCAGCGGCTGGACGCTGTCCGGTCGGAGGTAGCGGTGCTCTGTCGGTCGGCGGCGTCGCGGCGTACGGTCGAGACGTCCGCAACACCGCCGATCCCGACAGGCACGTCGATGTCCTCACGAGGCGAGCCACCCCTGGCGCGGCTCAGTGCGGTCTTCGCGGTCGTCGTGGCGATGGCCGCCTGCGCCGACACGGCGCCAGCACCGCTTCCGGAGCCGACGCCCGCACCCGCTCCCGCACCGGGCCCATCAGCGGGCGACGAGGCGGCGCCGGAGCCGGAGCCGGACCCACTCGCGGCGCTGACCGCCGAGGCGCTCGCGACGCGCGAGGCGCTCCTCGAGGCTGCACGCGCCGACGACTGGGACGTGGTCGGCACGCTCATCCCGAGCGAGGCCCTCTTCACCTCGAACTATGGCGGCGACGACGAGCACGTCGCGCACTATCGCTCGCTCGACGAGGACGTGCTCGCCGAGATCGTCCTGCTGCTCGAGGGCGACTTCGCGCAGCTCGACGACATCACGGTCTGGCCGGAGCTGTATGCGCGCGTGCCGTTCGCCTTCGGTGCTGACGAGCGCGCGACCCTCGAGACGCGCTACGGCGCGGACGCGCTCGCCGAGTGGGAGGCGGCCGGCACCTACCTCGGCTGGCGCATCGGCATCACCGACGCCGGCGAGTGGATCTTCCTCGTCGCGGGCGCCTGACGCCCGACCGGCTCACTCGCCGATCAGCTGCTCCCACAGCTCGAGGCTGAACACACCCGTGGGCGGACGTCCGGTCCGCAGCTGCAACCGCGCGACCGCGCGTGCCGTCTCCGGCCC
>JAURQY010000099.1 GCA_030835875.1 Nitriliruptorales bacterium
CCTGCTCGGCGCGCTTCGCGCGCCACGCCTGGCGGGCGACGTGCTTCGCACGCGGCCCCTCCGGGACGGGACGCGGCTGGCGGGCGGCCTCGCGCTCGGCGCGGAACGCCTCGGCCTCCTCAGCGCTGATCTCCTCGAAGGTCACGAGGTGCGCGACCTTGCGGAGCATCCCGCGGATCTCGGGGCGGTCGGGCTGCACGACTGTGTGCCGGATGCGGCGCAGGCCGAGCGAACGGACCGTCGCGCGCTGGTCGTCGGTGCGGCCGATCGGTGAGCCGACCTGGGTGATGCGCAGCATCGTCGACATCAGCGGGCACCTCCCATCGACTCGAGCATCGCCTTCGGCGCCACGTGCTCGACCGACTTGCCGCGCAGGTCGGCGACCTGCTTGGCCGAGCGGAGCGCGCGGAGACCCGCGACGGTCGCGTGCACGACGTTGATCGGGTTCGAGGTGCCGAGCGACTTCGCGAGCAGGTCCGAGATGCCGGCGGCCTCGACGACCGCACGCACCGGACCGCCGGCGATGACCCCGGTACCGGGCGCGGCGGGCTTGAGCATGACGCGGCCGGCACCGGCGTGGCCGTGCACCGGGTGCACGATGGTCGAGCCGACCATGGGCACGGTGAACATGCCCTTCTTGGCCTCCTCGACGCCCTTCTGGATCGCCGCCTGGACCTCGCGCGCCTTGCCGAGCCCGACGCCGACGCGACCCTTGTTGTCGCCGACGACGACGAGGGCCGTGAACTGGAAGCGGCGTCCGCCCTTCACGACCTTCGAGACGCGGTTGATCGAGACGACGCGCTCGTCGAACTGCTCGCCGCGGGGCTCGTCGCGCCCACCGCGGCCCCGACGGTCACCCTGACCGCGGCCACGGCCCGGCCCGCCCGGTCCACCCGGTGCGCCCGTTCGCTGGTTAGCTGCCATGATCGCTCCTCAGGCCCTCAGAACTCGAGGCCGGCTTCGCGTGCACCCTCGGCGAGGGCCGCGATCCGTCCCATGTAACGGTTCCCGCCGCGGTCGAAGACGCAGGCCGCGACGCCCGCCGCCTTGGCGCGCTCACCGAGGAGCGCACCGACGCGACGTGCGGCAGCGGTCTTGTCGCCGTCGCCGGACGCACCCTGCTCGCGCGACGACGCGGCGGCGACGGTGTGGCCGCTCGTGTCGTCGATGAGCTGGGCGTAGATGTGGCTGTTGCTGCGGTAGACCGACAGGCGTGGCCGGACCGCCGTCCCACTGATCCGCTTGCGCAGGTGCAGGTGGCGGCGACGTCGGGCGACGCGCTTCTTCATCGTGTCCATCTCGGTCTCGTCTCCTGTCGCCGGGTCAGCGGCCTGCGGCCTTGCCGGCCTTGCGGCGGACGACCTCGCCCTCGTAACGGATGCCCTTGCCCTTGTACGGCTCGGGCGGGCGGACGCGCCGGATGTTCGCGGCGATCTGTCCGACGAGCTGCTTGTCGATGCCCGACACGACGATGCGCGTCGGGGCGGGCACCTCGAAGGTGATGCCGTCGGGGGCCGCGATCTGCACCGGGTGGGAGAAGCCGACCTGGAGCTCCAGGTCCTTCCCCTTCAGTGCGGCGCGGTAGCCGACGCCGACCATGTCGAGGGTGATCGTGTAGCCCTCGGTGACACCGGTCACCATGTTGGCGATGAGGGTGCGGACCAGACCGTGGCGCGAACGCTCGGTCGGTGAGTCGCCCGCACGCTCGACGACGATCTTGCCCTCTGCGGAGCTGATCGCGACGCCGACCGGCATGGTGGTCTCGAGCGCACCCTTCGGGCCGGACACACGGACGTGCAGGCCGTCGACGACGGCCTCGACGCCCGAGGGGACCGGGACGGGGTTCTTTCCGATGCGTGACATGTTGGGGCTCCTCAGCTCACCAGACGTAGGCGACGATCTCGCCGCCGAGTCCGCGGCTGCGCGCCGCACGGTCGGTCACGAGCCCCTCGTTGGTCGACAGGATGGCGACGCCGAGCCCGCCGAGCACGCGCGGGATCTCGGTCCGCTTCACGTACACGCGCAGGCCGGGCTTCGAGATGCGACGCAGGCCGGTGATGACGCGCTCACGGTTCGGCCCGTACTTCAGGCGGATCGTCAGCGTCGGCTGCGGCTCGGTCTGCTCGACCGAGTAGCCCTGGATGTAGCCCTCCTGCTCCAGGACCTTGGCGAGGTTCACCTTGATCCTCGAGGACGGCATCGAGGTCGCCTCGTGGTGCGCGAGCGAGGCGTTGCGGACACGCGTCAGCATGTCGGCGACGGGGTCGGTCATGGTCATCGGTGTGGCTCCATCGGGGTTGCGGGGACCCGCCCCGTACTTCCCATCGTGATGAGGGTGGTGCGGCTCGTCGTGCGGACTACCAGCTGGCCTTGGTCACGCCCGGCAGCTCGCCGGCGTGGGCCATCTCTCGGAAGCAGATGCGGCACAGCTTGAAGCGCGAGTAGACGGCACGCGGCCGACCGCAGCGCTCGCAGCGCGTGTAGTTCTGGACGTTGAACTTGGCGCCACGCTTCGTCGCGGCGATCTTCGACTTCTTGGCCATCTCAGGCCTCCTCACGCACGAAGGGGAACCCGAACGCGTCGAGGAGCGCGCGGGCGTGAGCGTCGTGCTCGGTGGTGGTGACGATCGTGATGTCCATCCCGCGCACCTTGTCGACCGAGTCGTAGGCGACCTCGGGGAAGACGAGCTGCTCGGTGAGTCCGAAGGTGTAGTTGCCCTGGCCGTCGAACGAGCGCGGGTTCATGCCGCGGAAGTCGCGCGTGCGCGGGAGCGCAACCGTGACGAGACGGTCGAAAAACTCCCACATCCGGTCGCCGCGCAGCGTGACCTTGATGCCGATCGGCATGCCCTCGCGGAGCTTGAAGGCCGCGATCGAATTGCGGGCGCGGTTGATGCGCGGCTTCTGGCCGGTGATCGCCGCCAGGTCCGCCATCGCGCCGTCGAGCGCCTTCGAGTCGTTGATGGCCTCGCCGAGCCCGACGTTGAGGACGATCTTCTCGAACCTCGGGATCTGCATGGCGTTGCCGAGCCCGAGCTGCGTCCGCAGCGCAGGCGCGATCTCGTCGCGGTAGCGCTGCTTCAGACGCGGCGTCGGGCGCGCGGTGGTCGTGGTGCTCATGGCTGCTGGTTCCTCTCGGGCCGGCTCAGAACGTGGCCGCGCAGCGACGGCAGCTGCGGGTCTTGCTGCGGCGGTCGCCCTCGGTCTCGTAGACGTAGCCCACGCGGGTGGCCTCCCCGCAGGACGGGCAGACGGGCATGACGTTCGAGATGTGGACACTGGCCTCGGTCTCGATGATGCCGCCCTCGGTCGTGCCCGACTGCGTCTGCATGCGCTGGTGCTTCTTGACGTAGTTCACGCCCTCGACCATCACGCGGCCACGTTCGCGCAGGACCTGCACGACGCGACCGACCTTGCCGGCGTCCTTCCCGGCGATGACCTTGACCTGATCGTCCTTGCGGATGCGCTCCATCACAGCACCTCCGGGGCGAGCGAGATGATCCGCATGAACTTCGAGTCCCGGAGCTCGCGCGCGACAGGACCGAAGATGCGGGTCCCGCGCGGCGTGCCGTCGGGGCGGATGATGACGCACGCGTTGTCGTCGAAACGGATGTAGGAACCGTCGGGTCGGCGCTGCTCCTTGCGCGTGCGCACGACGACGCAGCGGACGACCTCACCCTTCTTGACGTTCGCCTGGGGGATCGCCTGCTTGACGGTGCCGATGAACACGTCACCGACCGACGCGTAGCGACGGTTGGACCCGCCGAGCACGCGGATGACGAGCACCTCGCGGGCGCCCGAGTTGTCCGCGACCCCGAGTCGCGATTCGGTCTGGATCATCGTTCTCTCTCTGGTCGAGCCGGTCGTGCAGCAGGTGGAGCAGGGATCACTTCGCGCGTTCGACGACCTCGTCGAGGCGCCAGCGCTTCAGCTTGGAGAGCGGCCGGGTCTCGACGATGCGCACCGTGTCGCCGACCTTGGCATCGTTCGCCTCGTCGTGGACGTGGTACTTCTTCGAGACGCGCATCGTCTTGTTGTAGAGCGGGTGGGTCGTGGTCCGCTGCACGCGCACCACGATCGTCTTGTCCTGGACGTCCGACACGACGACGCCCTGGCGGACCTTGCGGTCGTTACGGGTCTCTGCGGTCACGCTCATGCCCTCCCACGCGCAGCAGCGATCTCGCGCTCGCGCATGACGGTGAGGACGCGAGCGATCTCGCGCCGCACCTTGCTCAGCTGACGGGGGTCGTCGAGCTGTCCGGTCACCACCTGGAAGCGGAGGTTGAACAGCTCCTCCTTGCCCTCGGCGTAGCGCTGACGGAGCTCGTCGTCGGGGAGCTCACGGAGTTCGGCGGCTGTCATGCTCACGCCTCCTCACGGGTGATGAACTTGGTCTGGACCGGCAGCTTGTGCGCGGCCTTACGCATCGCCTCACGGGCGAGCTCCTCCGGGACGCCACCGACCTCGAACATCACACGGCCGGGCTTGACGGCCGCGACCCAGTGGTCGGGGCTGCCCTTCCCGGACCCCATGCGGGTCTCGAGCGGCTTCCGGGTGATGGAACGGTCCGGGAAGATCGTGATGCGGACCTTCCCGCCACGCTTCATCGCACGCGTCATGGCGATACGGGCCGCCTCGATCTGCCGGGCGGTGATCCACCCGGGGGTGGTCGCCATCAGGCCGTAGTCACCGACGTAGACCTCGGTGTGGCCCGTCGAAAGACCCTTCAGCGGGCGCGGACGATGCTGCTTGCGGTGACGGACGCGCTTCGGGGACAGCATCAGGCATCCCCTCCCTTGTCCTCAGCGTCGGCCACGGGGGCCTCGACCACGGGGGTCTCAACCACAGGGGTCTCGACGGCGGGCGCGTCGGTCGCGACCGGCGCCTCGGCCACAGGAACCTCGGGCGCTGCCGGGGCTTCGGCCGCAGTGGCCGGAGCCGGGGCGGCGGCCGGGACCACCGCACGAGGTCCGCCGACACCGGTGACCTTCTTCGCCACGTTGGCCGCCTTGCGGGTGGCCTTGCGACGCGGACGGTCGTCGACGGGACGGCCCTCAGCCATCGCCTTCGCACGGTCCATCGCGCGCTGCGCCTCGGCCTCCTCGCCGGAGCCGATCATGTCCCCGGTGTAGACCCAGACCTTCACGCCGATGCGGCCGTAGGTGGTCCGGGCCTCGTCGAAGCCGTAGTCGACCATCGCGCGCAGCGTGTGCAGCGGGACGCGGCCCTCGCGGTACCACTCGGTGCGGCTCATCTCCGAACCACCGAGGCGACC
>JAURQY010000100.1 GCA_030835875.1 Nitriliruptorales bacterium
AGGCCACGCGGAACGGCGTGTACTTCGAGTGGCCGAGCCCGGGCGAGACGTGCAGCCAGCGGTCCCGGTAGCGCGACTCGCCGCGGGCCTGGTCGAGCGGCAGGTCGCAGTTCGCGACGACCGCACCGACGCCCGGGATGCGGACCTGCCCGCCGTGCGTGTGTCCGGCGAGCAGCAGGTCGTGGCCGGCGGTGCTCAGCGCATCTAGCGCCCGCAGGTACGGCGCGTGCACGAGGCCGAGGTTGAGAACCGCGTCGTGGAGGCCCGACGCACCGGGTGCGAGCACCTCTGCCGGCGGGACGACCGTGTCCTCGAGGTGCGGGTCGTCGATGCCGCCGACCGCGACATCGCCCGCACGCGTCGCGACGGCGACGGCGGTGTTGCGCACCGTCGTGTAGCCAGACTCGTCGAGCCGCTCGACGAGCCGGTCGAAGTCGAGCGGCGTCCCGTGGATCGGCAGCCGCCGGTGCGTGAGGTAGCGGTGGGGCGACTTCGGGAGCGGCCCGTACAGGTCGTTCGAGCCGAGCACGAAGAGGCCCGGTCGTCCCGGTCCGGTCAGCGTCGCGACCGCGTCGACCGCGGCGTCCTCGATGCCGACGTCGCCGAGCAGGTCGCCGGTGATGACGGTCAGGTCCGGTTCGAGCTCGGCGAGCGAGCGCAGGAAGCGGACCCGGTGCTCCTGCCCGTGGGCGAGGTGCACGTCGCTCACGTGGAGCACCCGCAGGGTCGCCCCAGGACGCCGCAGCGTGTCGGGCAGCATCAGGCGGCGAAGGCGGTACCAGCGCGCCTCGAGGGTCGAGTAGCCGAGCAGCGCCGCACCGGCGAGCCCGGCGCCGGCGAGCGCCGTCGCGATCACGGGGTCGACTCGGTGCCGGCCGAGGACCCGGCGCCGGTTACGGCGTCGGGCGAGCAGTCGCCGCGGTAGCAGCCGATCTCGAGCACGATGGTCTGCGACCCCGGCGGCACCATCGAGCCGGCCGTGGGGCTCATCGTCTGCACGCGCAGGTGCTGCGCCGGGTCGTCGACCGCGCGCCCGATGAGCTCCCAACGCTGACCGAGCGAGGACAGGCGGAAGACCGCCTCGTCCTGGGTGATCCCGACGAGGTTCGGCAGCGTCGTCGAACCGGTCGGCCCGCCCGACACGTACAGCACGATCTGGCGCCCGAGCTCGTAGGACTCTCCGGCGGCTGGGAGCTGCGACAGCAGCGTCCCCGGGGCGAGGCCGCTCACGAGCTCCTCGATGCGCAGCGTGAAGCCGGCGAGCTCGGCGCGCAGGTCCGCGTCGACCGCGTCGAACGCGCCGACGACGTCGGGCACGACACCGCTCACGCGCTCGGGCACGTCGGGGAACGGGAGCGGCTCGTACGGCTCGACCGCACGCGTCATGTAGTCGGCCCACATCGGCGCGGGGATGGTGCCGCCGAACACGCGCGCGTAGCGGGTCCCGGCGATCGTCACGTTCTCGAGCGTCTGGCGGACGGCGGGGCAGCGGTTGAGGAACGCCTGGTCGCCGCACTCCTCGATGGCGGTCGCCTCGTCGACGTAGAAGCGCGTGCCCTGCGGGAAGCCGACCCAGGCGGCGGTCGCGAGCTGGCGCACCATGCCGACGAACCACGCGTCGACGTAGTCGTTCGTGGTCCCCGTCTTCCCACGTGTCGGCCAGTCGCCGAGGTTCGCGCGGGGCGCGGTGCCGCCGGGCAGCACCGGGCCCTCGAGGATGTCGACGGTCTGCGCGGCGACCTCCGCGTCGATCACGCGCCGGCAGTCGGGGCTGTGCTCCCACAGCAGCCGGCCGTCGGCGGTCTCGATGCGCTCGATCGGGAACGGCGGGCAGTACACGCCGTCGTTCGCGAGCGTCGCGTACCCGCTCGCCATCGCGAGCGGTGTGATGTCGGTCGCACCGAGTCCGAGCGCGCAGGCCACGTCGCGGTCGGGGACCGCGACGCCGAGCCGCCGCGCCATCTCGGCGACGCGCAGCGGGCCCACGTCCGAGGTGAGCTGCGCGTGATAGACGTTCGACGAGCGCGCCATCGCGCCGTACATGTCGAGGATGTCGTCGCCGCCGGCGTTGCGGACGATGTACTCCTCCTCATCGATCGTCTGGCAGCCGGTGATGACGGCGGGGCCGCGCGCGTCGATCGTGTAGCCCGGCGGGAGGCCGGCCTCGAGCGCCGCGGCGGACACGAACGGCTTGAACGACGAGCCCGGCTGACGCCCCGACCCGCCACCGCCCGGCACCGCCGTGTTCACCTTCGTCTTGTCGCACAGCAGCCGGCCGTCCTCCAGTTCGCCCGCCCACTGCCCGTCCTCGAGGCATGAGCCGAACGTCTGCGGGCCGACCGCGAGCGCACGGATCGCGCCGCTCGACGGGTCGATGGAGATGATCGCGCCCGACGGGGCGAGCGCGACCTCGGCGCGGCGGTCGTCGCCGGTCGCGTCCTCGCTGACGAGGAAGGTGCGGAGCGACTCCTCGGCGAGTCCCTGCAGGCGCGGGTCGAGCGTCGTCGTGATGCGCAGACCCGTCTGGAACACGGTCCGCCGACGCTCCTCCGGCGTGTCGCCCATCGCACGCAGCGCGTCCGTCTGCGTGCCGAGCGCGAGCGCGAGGTCCTCGTTCACGAGCAGACGCGACACCCAGTCGGACCAGAACGGCTGCTCGGGGACGGGCGCCTCGCTGAACTCGACGCGCAGCGGCAGGCGCTGCGCACGCTCCGCCTCCTCGCGGGTGATGAAGCCGGCGTTCGCCATCTGGCCGAGCACGATGTCGCGACGTGCGCGTGCGTTGTCGGGGTCGCTGATCGGGTTGTTGTTGCTCGGCGAGCGCAGGATCCCGGCGAGCATCGCTGCCTGGTCGACCGTGACGTCGCTGATGTCGGTCGAGAAGAAGCGTTGCGCGGCCGTCCCGACGCCGTAGGTCCCGACGCCGAAGTGCGCGCGGTTCAGGTAGCGCTCGAGGATCTCGTCCTTGGTGAGCTGCCGCTCGATCTGCACCGCGTACAGCGCCTCCTGCAGCTTGCGCTGGTAGGTCTGCTCCGGCGTGAGGAAGGCGAGCTTCACGTACTGCTGCGTGATCGTCGACGCTCCCGACTCGATGCCACCGGAGATCAGGTTCTGCGCGAACGCGCGGATGATCGCGAGATGGTTGACGCCGGCGTGCTCGTAGAAGCCCGCGTCCTCGGTGGCGAGCACCGCGTCGATGACGACCTGCGGGATCTCGTCGAGCGTGACCGGGTCGCGGTTCTCCTCGAAGGTGAGCTCCGCGAGCAGCGACCCGTCGGTCGCGTAGAGGAAGGAGTTGACGGGGACGAGGCTCGCCGCACCGATGTCCTCCGTCTCGAGCACCTGGTCGCGCACGACGTCGAGGAAGCGCTCAGCGAGCGGCAGCGCGGGCAGCGCGGTCAGCGCGAGCAGGCTGCCGGCGACGGTGACGACGAGCACGATGCCGGCGAGGCGACCGAGGGAGGAGAAGCGCATGCAGCGAGGGTAGCGACGGGCCCTCATCGGCCCCCCGGTAGCCTCCGGCCGATGGTCCGCCTCCTCCGCGTCTCCCTCCTCCTCGTCGCGCTCGCGCTGCCGCTCATCGCCTTCGCGGCACCCATGCCGGCGGCCGCGCAGACCGACGTCCGCCGCGTCGAGATCCTGCCGCTGCGGGGCGGGTTCCTCGACCCGCCGGTCGCCGCGCAGCTCGACGACGTGCTCGACCTCGCCGAGCGTGAAGGTGCGGAGCTCGTCGTCCTCCAGCTCGATGCTGCCGCCGGCGTGTCGGTCGACACGGCGGAGGTCGTCGCACGCATCGCGGCGAGCCCGGTCCCCGTCGCCGTCACCGTCGGACCGATCGGCACCGCCCCGACCGCGGGCGGTGCGGCGGGTGCGGTGTTCCTCGCCGCGCACG
>JAURQY010000101.1 GCA_030835875.1 Nitriliruptorales bacterium
CGGTGCCGGGGCCTGGATGCGGTCGAGCGGCGAGCTGACGTGACCGAAGCGCTCGTCCCGCGTGTTCCATGAGCGCCACGCGTCGGTGATCTCGTCACGATCGCGTGCGACGAAGTTCCACCACATCACGAGGGGCGTCTCGAGCGGCTCGCCACCGAGCAGCAGCACCCGTGCGGCGTGGTCGCGCACCTCCAGCGTCAGCTCGTCGGCTCCCGCGGGGACGAGCGCGAGCGAACCCGGCTCGACACGGTGCCCGCCGACGAGGACCGGTGCGTCCAGCGGTGTGACCGCATGCTCGAAGCCGGGCGCGAGCGGGACCGTCGTCATCCCCGGGACGAGCAGCAGGTCCGCGCCGACGAGCGGGCTGTCCGCACGGGCCGGTGATGCGCCGCCGCCGTGGCCCTCGCCGAGCGCACCGACGAGCAGCGTCGCCTGCGACGTGCCGCTGCTCCCGACGAGCTCGACCGACGGCAGCGTCGCGTGATGCTCGAACGCGGCAGCGCCGTGGCGGGTGCCCTCGGGCTGGGCGATCCAGAGCTGGGCACCGCGGAACGGCGGGTGCGCCGCGAGCTCCGCATGCGCGATGCCGTGTCCGGCGGTCATCAGGTTCAGCTGTCCGGCACGGATCACCTGCTCGGTGCCGAGCGAGTCGGTGTGCAGCGCCTCGCCCTCGAGCAGCCACGTGACGGTCGAGAGCCCGATGTGCGGATGCGGTCCGACCTCGAGCGGATCCGGGTCCGCCATGTCGACCGGCCCCATCAGGTCGACGAAGCACCAGGCCCCGACGGTCCGACGTCCCTTCGTCGGCAGCACGCGGACCACGTCGAGCCCACCGACGTCGGCGCGACGCCCCTCGCGCACCTCGACCGCATCGAGGACGGCCCGCGCATCGTCGTCGAGGTCGACGTCGCGGACAGGCCCGCTCACGCCTCGTGCACCGTGCCGCGACCGCGCACGAACGTCGACACGACCTCGACGTGGTGGGTCATCGGGAACAGGTCGAGCGGCACCGCGCGGGTGAGCGTGAACCCCTGCGTGCCGAGGTCGCGCGCGTCACGCGCGAACGACGCGACGTCGCACGACACGAGCACGATGCGAGCCGGCGCGAGGCGGCCGAGGTCCTCGACGAGGCGACGGCCCAGCCCGGCGCGCGGCGGGTCGGCGACGACGACCTCCGGCGGGTCGAGCGTGCGGTCGCCGTCGACGGCGCGACGCACGACCGGCTCGACCCTTTCGGCGAGCACCTTCACGCCGAGCCCCTGCTCGTCCGCGGCCCGAGTCAGCGCGTCGGTCGCGCTGCGCACCGACTCGACGGCGAGCACGTGCGCGCCGTCCGCGGCGAGCGGGAGGGACAGCAGGCCCACACCGGCGTAGAGGTCCCAGACGTCGCGGTGCGTGATCTCGCCGGCGGCCTCGCGCACGGCGGCGACGAGCGCCTCCGCACCGGACGGGTTCACCTGGAAGAACGCGTCGACGGGGAGGTGGAGGCGCACGCCCGCGACCTCGACGGGTGACGACGCCTCGCCGCGCACGACGACCGCGCGACCGTCCGCCTGCCGCAGCGCCAGCGTCGGCACGTCGTCGGGGAGCGCGACGGGCCCGTCGCCAGGCGTGACGACGGCCGAGCGCACCGCTCCGATGGCGCGCAGCGAGAGCTCGCGCGCCCCGGAGGCGTCCCCGAAGTGGGCGCGCAGCGCGTTGACCTCGTCGCTCGCGACCGGGCAGGTCGCGATGGGGACGACGTCATGGCTTCCCGCACGGTGGAAGCCGAGTCGGCCGTCGGCGTCCGCATGGAGCTGCACGTGGTCGCGGTAGCCGAGGTCAGGGCCGACGCGGCGGCAGTCCTCGACGAGCATGTGCGCCGTGTCGCCGAACCCGCCGAGGCGCGCGAGCTGCTCGCGCACGACGCGTGCCTTCAGCGCGCGCGCGGCGTCGGGGCCGACGTGCTGCAGGTCGCAGCCTCCGCACGCGTCGGCGACCGGGCACGGCGGGGTGACGCGGTCCGGGCTCGCGACGAGCACCTCGACGAGCCGTGCGCGTGACCAGCGCGGATGGTCCTCGACGACCTCGACGCGGACGCGCTCGCCGGGCAGCGCGCCAGCAACGAGCACGACCTTGCCGTCGATGCGACCGACGCCCTCGCCGCCGTGCGCGAACCCGTCGACGACGACCTCGACGGGCGATGCGGCGCGGTCCGTACTCAACCGTCGACCGCCGTCGACCCGTCCATCCCGAGCGCCTCGAGCCGTTCGATCGCGAGGTCGAGTGCGACGAGGACGACGCCGAGTCGGCCCGCGCCCTGCGTGGCGGCATGCGCCGACAGCGCGGCGTCACCGGCCTCCTCGGTGTCAGCAGCGTCCGCGACGACGAACGCATAGCCGAGCGCGCGCGACAGCTCGCCGGGCACCTCGAGCAGCGCTGCATCGAGCGCGGCCGCGTCGACGGGATCGTCCGCGATCGCGCGCAGCAGCGTGATCACGCCGACCGGGTCGCGCTGCCAGGCGCCGAGGTCGCCGAGCATCGGGTCGCGCATGAGCTCGAGGACGATGCGGGAACGCTCGCCGCCGACGTCGCCCGCGAGGGTGATGACCCCGGTGACGAGGTCGTCGGATCCGAGTCCCGACCGGTCCGGCTCGATCGCGGGGAGCACGCCGGGTGCGTCGCCGCCGCCCGGCTCGCCGAGCAGCACGCCGACCGCGGCGGCGTCGCCGGCCACGAGCAGGTCGCGGGCCTCGCCGACGCGGGCTCCGAGCGTGCGCAGCGCGTCGACGAGCTCACCCGCACGTTCGTCCTCCGGCACCAGCCTGTCGACGGGGTCGGTGTCGCCGCCGCGCGGCCCGCTCGTGTCGGGGACCTCCGCGGGGATGGGCACACCACAGGCGGTGAGCAGCGTCGCGAGCGCGGTCGCGACCAGCGCGACCGCGACCGTCCGTGCACGTCCGCGTCGGGTCGTCACCGTCCCCTCCTCGCCGCGGGAGCGTAGGCGTGCAGGGCTAGCCTCCCGCGACCGTGCACGC
>JAURQY010000102.1 GCA_030835875.1 Nitriliruptorales bacterium
GTCAGTGACACGTCACGCTCCGATTCGTCCCGTCGGTCCGTCCACCGCGACCGTGGTCAGGAAGCCCGACCGACCGTCTCGTTCCTCCGCCGACCCTCACGACCCTTCCAGTTCCAGCTCGGCCGCCGGCTCCCGCCCGAGGACGAGCAGTTCGACGGCGACCATCACGCCGACGGATGCGGCGGTCGCAGAGGCGAGACTCGGACCGTGCATCCATTCGGATCGAGTGATGAGGACGACGGCCGAAGCATAGAGCATGAGGCGGAGCATCAATGCCACGAGAACAGGCCGGATCGGGTTCCTGCCCGGCGCCGGCCGTCGCATCCCGAGCAGACCGCCTCCGAACAGGATCGCGGTCAGTCCGACGCCGACGGTGGCCGAGGCTGCGCCATCTGCACCTGCGTACATCGCACCGACACCCGACGCGGCCAGGACAAGGACCGTGAGCGAAGCGGCCGTCGTCCTTCGCAGCCTGCGCCGCGAGCCTGCGACCCCACCCGTGTGGCGATCGGCTCGCACCCTCATCGATCCGGGCCTCTCGCGGACCACTCCCCCTCTCCGGCCGAAGGATCGGGAGGCTGCCGGCGACCTCCCGACTCGAGCCGGCCGCCTCGGAGCCAGACGAGGTAGATCCCAGCGGCGTTCCCGACGATCGCCCCGACCGCGAAGAACCACGGGGACGTGCCCAGCCACCCATCGACGAGCCAACCTGCACCGGCCCACACGATCGTCGCGCTCACGAGCTCGACACCCATGACGGAGGACTGATCCAGGCCGCGGAAGGCCTCTCGACGGCCTGCGGCCGAGCCGTCATCCCGCGCGCGCATGGTGGCTCGTTCCTCGACGTGAACCGGTCCGACGCTACCAGCGCGCGTCGGGCACCGACCGGCCACGCAGGCCGAGGACCGTCGCCACCGCCATCACGATCACCGTCCCGACGAGCATCACAAGCACCGTCCCGTCCGCGAGGTAGAGCGGGCCGACGACCGAGAGCCCCGCGGCGACGGACCACCCGTAGAGCACGAGCACGGCTCGGCGATGCGGGTCGCCGGGCGCGACGAGCGCGTGGTGGAGGTGGCCGAGATCCGCGCGCGTCACGGGCAGGTCGTGACGGAGCCGACGGACAATCGTCACAGCGGTGTCGACGACGGGGACGGCCAGCACGACGAGCGGGACGACCAGCGGCACCGAGGCGATGAGCTCCGTCGCGCTCGGCGATGAGGACCGGCCGACGTGGGCGACGCCCGCCGCTCCGAGCAGGAGGCCGAGCAGCATCGAGCCGGTGTCCCCCATGAAGATGCGTGCGGGATACCAGTTGTGGACGAGGAACCCGAATGCGACCCCGATCGTGATGGTCGCGAGCAGCGTCGCGCTGGAGAGGAGTCCCGTCGCGGTGCCGCCACCGCGGAGCGCGTAGAGGAGGAACGCGGCCGCACCGATCCCCGTCACACCCGCGGCG
The DNA here is from genome assembly GCA_030835875.1 of Nitriliruptorales bacterium. Classification (GTDB taxonomy): domain Bacteria; phylum Actinomycetota; class Nitriliruptoria; order Nitriliruptorales; family Nitriliruptoraceae; genus CSBr16-57R1. The sequence goes on from JAURQY010000102.1 coordinate 1,460, forward strand.
AGCCCGTCGAGACCGTCGGCGAGGTTCACGAGGTTCACGAACGCGACGAGGAACAGGACGGTCAGCACGAGCCCGAGGTCGTCGGACAGCGCGACGATGCCGATGGAGGGCAGCCAGAAGTACTGGAGCTGGAGTCCGAGCGCAGCGACCAGGGTCGCGGCGACGAGCTGCCCGGCGAGCTTGAGCGCGGCGGAGAGATCGAGCAGGTCGTCGAGCGCCCCGAGGGCGACGATGGCGACGACGCCGGCGAGGACGGCGACCGGCTCGCTGGTCGTCGCGAAGAGGTCGGCGAACGCGTCACGCGGGGCCGCGACGACCAGCGCGGCGAGCAGCCCGAGGAACATCGCGAGGCCACCGAGGACCGGGACACGTGGGTCGCGCCTGCCACTCGGCCGGGATGCCTGCTCGCCCTGCGCCTCCGGCCCTTCGCCCGCGCGCCAGCGCACGGCTCCGAGCCGGCGCGCGAACCAGCCGACCGACGGCGTGACGAGCGCGGTCACGGCCGCCGCGACGATCCCGACGACCAGGTGGTCGATCACGTCAGCTCGTCGGCCGCGGGTAGACCGGGAAGCGTCCGACGAGCTCGCGCACCTCGGACCGGACCGCCGCGCGGTCCGCGTCGTCGCCGGTGATGGCACGGTCGATCATCCCAGCGATGGTCCCCATCTCCGCGACGCCCATCCCCTGCGTCGCGACGCCGGGGGTCCCGACCCGGATGCCCGACGCCTTGGCCGGCGGGAGCGGGTCGAACGGGATCGCGTTCTTGTTGAGCACGATCCCCGCCTCGTCGCAGCGCGCCTCCGCCTCGACCCCCGTCGCACCCTTCGTCGTCACGTCCGCGAGCAGCAGGTGCGTCTCGGTGCCGCCGGAGATGACGCGGTAGCCGCGCTCGATGAGTCCGTCGGCGAGCGCGGACGCGTCGTCGACGATGCGACGCGCGTAGGTGCGGAACTCCGGCGTGTCCGCCTCCTTCAGCGCGACCGCCTTCGCAGCGATCACATGCTCGAGCGGACCCCCCTGCGAACCGGGGAACACGGCCTTGTCGATCGCCTTCGCCCACTCGTCGGTGGAGAGGATCATCGCGCCGCGGGGACCGCGCAGCGCCTTGTGGGTGGTGAAGGTGACGATGTCGCAGTACGGGACCGGACTCGGGTGCGCGTGCCCTGCGACGAGACCGATGAAGTGCGACGCGTCGCACAGCAGGACGGCACCGACCTCGTCGGCGATCGCACGGAACGCGGCGAAGTCGAGGTGGCGCTGGTAGGCGGACCAGCCCGCGATGATGAGCTTCGGGCGATGCGCGAGCGCCTTCTCCCGCACCTCATCCATGTCGATCAGGTGCGTGTCCTCGCGGACCCCGTAGGACTCGACGTCGAACCAGCGGCCGGAGAGGTTGAGCTTCATCCCGTGGCTGAGGTGCCCGCCGTGCGGCAGCGACATCGCGAGGATGGGGTCCCCCGGCTCGAGGACGGCGAGGAAGACGGCCAGGTTCGCGCTCGCACCCGAGTGCGGCTGCACGTTCGCATGCTCGGCACCGAACAGCGCCTTCGCGCGGTCGATCGCGAGCTGCTCGATCGGGTCGATCGCCTCGCTGCAGCCGCCGTAGTACCGCCGACCCGGATAGCCCTCCGCGTACTTGTTGGTGAGCACCGAACCCTGCGCGGCGAGCACCGCGGGTGAGGCGAAGTTCTCGCTCGCGATGAGCTGGAGCTTCGTGCGCTGGCGCTCGAGCTCGGTCAGGAGCCCTGCGGCGACCTCGGGGTCGACCGCCTGCAGCTCGTCGAAGTCGGGACCCCAGAAGGTGCTCATCGGCGCTCCGGTCGTGCGTCGTGGTCGGCCGCCTGAGAGGCGGCGGGACGGCGTCTCCGGGAGGCTATCCGTGGGCGGTGGGTCGTCCCGGTCGTCGCGCCATCACGAAGCGCTCGGCACCCGTGAGGTCGCGATGGACCGCGACGTCGACGAGGCCGGCTCCCCGCGCGACCGCCACGACCGCCTCCACGCGTCGCGCATCGATCTCGAGGACGACCGCGCCGCCGGGAACGAGCGTGCGCGCAGCATCCTCGAGCAGGACGTCCACGACCTCATGTCCGTCCGGGCCACCGGCGAGCGCATCGTGCGGGTCGTGCACGACGACCTCCGGCTCGAGGGCGTCGAGGTCGGCGAGCGGCAGGTAGGGCGGGTTGGCGACGAGGACGTCCGCATCGGGATGCGCGCTCGTACGGAACGGGTCGAGGAGGTCGCCCGCGTGCACGTCGACCCGCGAGCGCAGCCGCCCCGCGCGGAGGAGCCGGTCACGGTTCTCCGTCGCGAGCGCGACGGCGGCATCCGACCGGTCGCCGATGAGGACGACGACGCCATCGACCTCGCTGGCGACGGCGAGTCCGACCGCACCGGTCCCGCAGCACGGCTCGTGCACGACGACCGGGACGTCGTCGGGTCGACCGTCCGCACGCGCCGCTCGGGCGAGCCCGATCGCGAGACCCGCGAGCACCTCCGTCTCGGGACGTGGGACGAACACGCCGGGTCGGCACACGAGCTCGAGGTCACGGAACGCGGTGGTCCCGAGTACGAGCTGCAACGGTTCACGTGCGACGCGACGCGCCACCAGCTCGTCGAGCGACTGCGCAGTCGCTCGCGTGAGCGGACGATCCGGCGCTCGGCGCGGGTCGACGCCGCTCGCGGCCGCAACGAGCCATCGCGCATCGACGTCGGGGCTCGGCACGCCCGCTGCCCGCAGCTCGGCAGCGACGTGCTCGACCGCCGCAGCGAGCGGACCGTCCGGCGGGAAGCTCACGACGGCTGCGTCGGATCGGTCCCCGCGAGCGCGAGCCGCGCCTCGAGCTCCGCCGCGCGCAGCGCGTCGACCAGCGGGTCGAGCTCGCCACCGAGCATCCGATCAGGGTCGTGCAGCGACAGGCCGATTCGGTGGTCGGTGATCCGGGACTGCGGCAGGTTGTAGGTACGGATCTTCTCGCTGCGGTCACCGGTACCGATCTGCACACGGCGTGCATCGGCGCGCACGCCGGCCGCCTCGGCACGCGCGGACTCGAGCAGCCGCGACCGGAGGATCCGCAGCGCCTTCTCCTTGTTCTGATGCTGCGACTTCTCGTCCTGGCAGCTGACGACGACGCCGGACGGGAGGTGGGTGATCCGGACCGCCGAGTCGGTCGTGTTGACGGACTGGCCGCCGGGACCGGAGGAGCGGAAGACGTCGATGCGCAGGTCGGACGGGTCGATCGTGACGTCGACCTCCTCCGCGACGGGGAGGACCGCGACGGACGCGGTCGACGTATGGATGCGCCCCTGCGACTCGGTCGCCGGGACGCGCTGCACACGGTGGACGCCCGACTCGTGCTTGAGGACGGCGAAGGCCCCCGGGCCCGACACCTCGACGATGGCCTCCTTGATGCCTCCGACGGCCTGCGGCGTGCGTGCGAGCTCGCGCACGCTCCACCCGCGTCGCGCGGCGAACGCGAGGTACATCTCGAGGAGCTCGCCGGCGAACAGGCCTGCCTCGTCGCCGCCGGCCGCCGGTCGGACCTCGAGGATGACGTCACGGTCGTCGTCCGGGTCGCGGGGGACGAGGAGCAGCCGGACGCGCTGCGTGAGCTGCTCGCGCCGCACCTCGAGCTGCGCGATCTCCTCGACGACCGATGCGTCATGCCCTGCCGCGACGAGCTCACGCGCCGCGTCGATGTCGTCGTCGACGGCGAGCAGCTCCTGCGCAACGGCGGCGAGCTCCTCCCCCGCCGCGTGCTCGCGAGCGAGCCGGACGGAACGCTCACGGTCCTCGTGGACGGCAGGGTCGGCGAGGAGCGCCTCGAGCTCCGCGCGGCGTGCGAGGACGTCCTGGAGTCGCTCGCGCACCGGGCTCAGGCCAGGTTCGACTTGGCGATCATCTGCAGGAACTGCTCGTTCGAGCGTGTCGCACGCAGCCGGTCGATCAGCTGCTGCAGCGCGGCCTCGCTCTCCATGGAGGTGAGCAGCCGCCGCAGCTTCCAGATCGTGTCGAGCTCGTCCTTGCCGAGCAGCAGCTCCTCACGGCGCGTGCCCGAGGCCTGGATGTCGATCGCGGGGAAGATGCGCTTCTGCTCCATGCGCCGGTCGAGCCGCAGCTCCATGTTGCCGGTGCCCTTGAACTCCTCGAAGATGACCTCGTCCATCTTCGAGCCGGTGTCGATGAGCGCCGTCGCGATGACGGTGAGGCTGCCGCCCTCCTCGATGTTTCGGGCCGCACCGAAGAAGCGCTTCGGCGGGTAAAGCGCGGCGGAGTCGATACCACCGGAGAGGATGCGGCCGCTCGCCGGAGCAGCGAGGTTGTAGGCACGCCCGAGCCGCGTGATCGAGTCGAGCAGGATCACGACGTCGCGCCCCTGCTCGACGAGCCGCTTCGCACGCTCGATGGCGAGCTCGGCGACCTGGGTGTGGTCCTCGGCCGGGCGGTCGAACGTCGACGAGATGACCTCGCCGCCGGTCGAAC
>JAURQY010000001.1 GCA_030835875.1 Nitriliruptorales bacterium
CCGCGTCGGCGCGCGCATCGAGGTGCGCGACGCCGAGGAAGTCGGTGCCGAGATCGCGGCCGGCCACGCGGTTGAGCAGCGGCATCTCGCGCTCGCACGGGCCGCACCAGCTCGCGAAGTGGTTGATCACGGTCGGACGCCCCGCGGCGACGCTGCGTGCGACGAACGCTGACGCCTCCTCCCAGCCACCGTCGGTCAGGACGGAGCCGGGCGCCGGTGCACGCGAGATGTCGGCATCGACGACCCGCAGCCCATCGTCCGCGGGGAGCGGCGGCGCGTCGGCGCTCGGCGCGAGCCCGAAGTCGACGACGTCATCGCTCGGCACTGAGATCGCCACGGCGACCGCGGACACGACGGCGACGAGGACCGCGCCGAGCAGGATCGCCCGCCGGCGCGACGGATGCGAGGCTGACCGCTCGCTCACGCGCGAGGTCAGCGCGGAGCGACGACGACGTGCCGCGCCATGTGCGGCGGGAGCGCCGCGTCGCGTATCGTGCCGGCGACCTCGACCCAGCCGTCGCGGCGCGACTTGATCTCGCCCTCGCTGCCCGGGAGGAACCCGGACAGCTCGAGCAGCTGCAGCGCCTCGTCGTCGTCGACGAGCGTCTGCGTGACCCGCACGACGCGGCAGGGTCCGACCGGCGCGTCGTCGAGGAGCATCGCGTCGGGGAAGTGCGGCTGGTTCGCGGAGCCGGGGATCGGGTTGCCGTGCGGGCAGGTGCCCGGGTCGCCGAGCAGGTCGACGATGCGGGCCTCGACCTCGTCGTCGACGAGTCGCTCCCACTCCGACGTCATGCCGTGGACCTTCCACCACGGGATGCCGATCACGTCGCTGAGCAGCCGCGCGGTGAGGCGGTGACGGCGCACCCGGCGGAACGCACGGTCGCGACCGTCGTCGGTCAGCTGCACGAGGTGGTCGCGCGTCAGCGCGATCCCGGCGGCGACGAGCGCGCCGATCGCGGCGGTGATGTCGGCCGACGTGTCCGGCAGACGACGCTCGAGCTCGTCACGGGAGGTCGCGAGGCGCGCCTCGTCGTTCTCGATGAGCACCTCGAGCACCTCGGTCGCGAGGTGCTCGAGATCGCGCTGCGGCGGAGCGAGGACGTCCACATCGCCTCCGGGGGTCACCGTGAGCCGTTCGGACGGTAAGGCTACCCTCACCTGACGCGGTCGGTGACCGCATCCCCCGGCATCGACGGAGTCCTGCGTGATCGCCGACCCCAGCAGTCCGGGTGCGACACCCGCGCTCCGCGTCCGCGGCGTCTCGAAGCGGTTCGGATCGGTGCTCGCCGTCGACGCGGTCGACCTCGAGGTGCCCAAGGGTTCGTTCACCGCGCTGCTCGGACCCTCCGGCTGCGGGAAGACCACGCTGCTGCGCATCGTCGCCGGACTCGAACGCGCCGACACCGGCAGCGTGCTGCTCGGCGAGCACGAGGTCGATGGCCCCCGCGGCGCCGTCCCACCGGAGGACCGGTCGGTCGGCCTCGTCTTTCAGGAGCACGCGCTGTTCCCGCACCTCGACGTCGGCGCGAACGTCGCGTTCGGACTGCGCGGCATGCCGCGCGCAACGCGGGCGGAGCGCGTCGCCGATGTGCTCACGCTCGTCGGTCTCGCCGGGCTCGAGCGGCGTCGCCCCTCGGCGCTGAGCGGTGGGCAGCGCCAGCGGGTCGCGCACGCGCGCGCGCTCGCCCCCTCCCCCACGCTCCTCCTCCTCGACGAACCGTTCAGCTCGCTGGACGCGGCACTGCGCGTGAGCCTGCGCGACGAGGTGCGCGCGATCCTGCGCGCGGCGGATCAGACGGCCCTCCTCGTCACGCACGACCAGGAGGAGGCGCTGTCGGTCGCCGACCGCGTGGGCGTCATGTTCGACGGTCGGCTCCACCAGGTCGCCGACCCGCAGACGCTCTACCGCGCACCCGCGACCCCCGAGGTCGCGGCGTTCATCGGCGACGCGGACATCGTGCCCGCGACGCGCGCCGGGCAGTACCTGATCGACACGCCGCTCGGCCGGCTCGCGACGGCCAGCCCCGTCCAGGCCGATCGGGTCGCCGCGGTGATCCGTCCCGAGTCGGTGCGGCTGCGGGCGTCGACGTCCGGGCGCGGGGAGGTGCGGACGCTCACCTACTTCGGGCGCGACCAGCTCGTCGGCGTGCGGCTCGACGACGGCACCGAGGTGCGTGCGCGCCGCGGGCCCGACCTCGACCTGCACCGCGGCGACCGCGTCGAGGTGCAGGTCGAAGGACCGGCGGTCACCTTCCCCGTCGACTGAGGTCGTCGGTCGCGCGTCAGGAGACGACCTCGGCGCCGCGCTCGAGCGCGACGAGCAGCGCACCGACCGCGGTCATCCCGACCGCGACCATCGCGAGCGATGGCAGCGCCGCCTGCGCCCACAGGCTCTCCGACGTCGCCTGCCACACCCACACCGCGAGCGTGTCGACGCCGAAGGGACGCAGCAGCAGCGTGATCGGCAGCTCCTTGACGGTGTCGATCGCGAGCAGCGCAGCAGCGGCGAGCACCGCGTAGCGGGCCTGCGGGAGCTCGACGGTGAGCGCCGTGCGCAGCGGTCCTGCCCCGAGCACCCGCGCGCTGTCGACCGTCTCGACAGGGACCCGGTCGAGCCCGGCGTCGACCCCCTGGTAGCCGACGGCGAGGTAGCGGACGACGAGCGCGAACACGACGCCGGCGACCGAGCCGACGAGCACGACGCCGCTCGGGAGCGGCAGCGCACGGTCGAGCGCGGCGAGGGTGATCACGGCGCCGACAGCGACGACAGGACCCGGCATCGCGTAGCCGAGCGACGCGACGCGTCCGAGGAGGCGTCCGGTGCGGCCGCGGTGCCGCACGTTGAGCGCGAGCACCGTGCCCGCCACGAGGCACAGCAGGCCCGCGATCCCAGCGATCGTCACGGTGCTCGTGACGTGGTGGCCGAGCCCTCCGGCGACGGTCGCGGCACCGGTACCGACCTCGCCGACCCAGCCGACGAGCCGGATGAGCGGCACGCCGACGGCGAGCCCGAGGACCGTGAGCACCGTGGCCAGTGCCGCAGCCGCCCGTCGCGGCGGAAGCTGCTGCGGGACGAGGGGACGCTGCGCGCCACCCGCGGTGAAGCCCGCACCACGCCGCAGTATCCGCTCCGACGCGATGAGCAGGACCGCGGCCGCGAGCAGCGCCGTCGCGAGCTCCGCCGCCGCCTGCCGGTCACCCGTCCCGAACCAGACGCGCAGCACCCCGTCGGCGAGCGTGCCGATGTTGAACAGCCGCACCGTCCCGATGTCGGTGAGCACCTCCATCGCGACGAGGGCGCCGCCCGCGGCGATCGCCGGACGTGCCATCGGGAGCGCGACACGGAGGAACGTGCGCAGCGGTCCGTTGCCCAGCGTGCGCGACGCATCGAGCGCCGCGGTGCCGACGTCGCGGAACGCGGCGCGGGCGAAGAGGTAGACGTAGGGGTAGAGCGTGAGGGTGAGCGCGAGCGCGCCGACCCAGAGGCTGCGTACCGCGCGGATGCCGAGCGGTGCGGACAGCGTGTCGAGCCAGACGAACCCGGCGACGTACCCGGGGACCGCGAGCGGCGTGACGAGGAGCCAGCCGAGCACGCGACGTCCGGGGAAGCGGTGGGCCGCGACGAGCCATGCGAGTCCGGTACCGAGGACGAGCGAGCCCCCGAGGACGAGCACGAGCAGGGCGACCGTGTCACGGATCATGCCCGGGAGCCGCGTCTCCCACAGCCGCACCCACACCTCGACGCTCGGATCGAGGACGGATGCGGCGAGCACGAGGACAGGGGTGGCGACCAGCGCGGTGATCGCACTGGTCGCCACCCAGCCGGGCAGGGCCCGGAGACGGGCTGTGGAGAGGGTGCTCACACGGTCATTCGTACCCGACCTCGGCGAGGAGGTCGACCGCGGCGGCGTTCAGGGCCCCGAGCTCGCGGACCGACGCATCGTCGGCGACGAACTCGCCGAAGCCGACGAGTACCGCCGCGGGCTCCACGCCGATCGCGGCGGGGTACTCGAAGTTCGCGTCGCTGAACTCCTGCTGCCCGTCGGTCGCGAGCCACTCGAGCAGCACGCGGGCACCGTCGGGGTTCGACGCCGCCGCGGTGACCGCGGCCGCGCTGATGTTGACGTGCGCGCCGGCGCCGTCCTGGTCGGGCCAGCTGATGGCGACCGGGAAGTCCGCGTCCTCGAGCACCTTCAGGCGGCCGAGGTAGTAGGAGTTCGCGAGCGCGACGTCGCAGTCACCCGTGGCGATCGCACGCAGCATGTCCGTGTCGGAGTTGATGTAGGCGGGATCGTTCGCGACCCAGGCCGCGACGATCCGCTCCGCCTCGTCCGCGCCCTCGTTGCGGATGAGCGCCGCGACGAGCGACTGGGTGTAGGGGTGGGTGCTCGGGCGAAGGCACAGACGGCCGTCGTACTGCGGGTCGCCGAGCTCGGCGTACGTCGTCGGCGGTGCGGCGATGCGCTCCGTCGAGTACTGGATGACGCGGAGCCGCCGACTGAGCGCGTACCAGCTGCCGTCCTCCGCCCGCAGCTCCGCGGGGATCGCCGCGCGCAGCACGTCGCTGTCGAGCGGAGCGAGCAGTCCCGCGGCCGCGGCGAGCGCGATGTTGGCGGCGTCGGCCGTCATGATCAGGTCGGCCGGCGTGTTCCCACCCTCGGCGGCGAGCCGCTCACGGAGCTCCGGGTCGGACCCGGTCGTGAAGCGGACCTCGATGCCCGTGGCGGCCGTGAAGGACTCGAAGACGGACTCGATGCCGTAGTGACGTCCGGTGTAGACGGTCACCGTCGAGGCGCCATCGCCCTCGGGTGCCGTGGGTCCGGCGGACTCCTCCGCACCGCCACAGGCGGCAGCGGTGACGGCGAGCAGGGCGATCGGGAGCAGCGTGCGCCGCAGGGAACGGCGTCGGCCGGGAGCATGCATGGGTCGATCCTCCGGTTCGGGTCGGTCCATCAGGTCGGGAAGCTGGTCGGGATGCTGACTAAGGTTAGCCTAACCTGCAACTCGCCGCGAACCGGCCCTGATCGACCGTCCGTCGGCCACCTCCGAGCCCATCGGTAGCCTCGCCGCATGGCACCCCACGGACCGACGAGCCCACCCGGCTACGCCTGGGACTGGCTCGCGCGCCAGCGGCTCGTCTGGGTCGAGGCGGCGCGACGGCTCGCCGAGGCGACGATGCTGTCCCGTGGGCCCCACCCTGATGTCCCCGACTGGTCCTCGCTGGTCGTCGACGACGGCACCCGGCACGCGACGAGCTCAGGGACCACGGACGTACCGCGCGACTGGTCCACGCTGAGCACACGGGCCGACGTCGTCGCCGCCCTGCGCACCGACTACCCCGTCGATGCCGCAGTCCGTGCGGCGACGGACCGCGCCGTCACCAACATCGCGTTCCTCAGCAGACTCGACGTGGCGCTCGGAGCGCGCGGGGTACGCAGCGTCCCGCGCGGCATGCGATGGTGGTGGACGCACCTCGGCGGTGCGGAGCCGACGGACGTCTCACCGGATGGTCCCGACTCATCCATCCGCACCTCCGCCACCGAACCGAGCAGAGTGCTCCCGCTCCAGCTGCAGCTCGCCGACGTCATGGCCGGCTACGGGGACGGCGAGCTCCCGAGCGACCTCGCGGGACGGACGACGACGGGACGGATGACGGGATGAGCGACACCATCACGCATGGCGGTGCCCGCGCGTCCCGCGAGCCGGGTGCACCCGGGCTCCCCATCGTCCGCGATGCGGTCCGCCGCGTCCTCACGCGCATGTTCGGCCCACCACCCTTCGATCCGGACCGCGACCCGGGCGACCCGGGCCTGACCGGGCCGGGCTCGCCGTCATGGCGCGTCATCGGTGAGCCCGCCGCGATCGCCGGCGGCATCCGGGGACTCCTCACACAGGTCAGCCATCCGCTCGCGATGGCCGGCGTCTTCGATCACTCCGCCTTCCGCGAGGACCCGCTCGGTCGGCTGCAGCGCACCTCCGCTTACGTCACGACCTCCGCGTTCGGCTCGACCGCCGAGGCGATCGCGATCGCGGGACGCGTCCGCGCGGTGCACCCGCGCGTCGTCGGCACCGCTCCCGACGGGCGCCCGTACCGCGCGGACGACCCGCGGCTGCTCGTGTGGGTCTCGATCGCGCTGACATCGAGCTTCCTGGCCGCGCACCGCCTCTGGTCGCCCGACGTCCTCACCCCCGAGGAGGAGGACCGCTTCGTCGCCGAGCAGTCCCGCATCGGTGCGCTCCTCGACCCCGAGGTCGACCTGCGCATGCTGCGCGACCCGGCCGTGCGCGACGCCTTCCGCGCAGGAGAGCTCGACGATGAGCTCGGGCTCATCGGTCATGACCTGCTGCCGCTCACCGCCGTGGAGCTCGACGCGGTGCTCGCGAGCTTCCACGACGAGATCGGCATCAACTTCCAGGGTCGCGAGGCGCTCGACTTCCTGCGCTGGCCACCGATCCCCGTCGTCGCGCGCGGCGGTTACCAGTCGCTGCTGCTGGGAGCGATCGGCTCGCTCTCCCCCGAGCTGCGCCACGCGCTCGAGCTCGACCGGACCGCACGCGCGGCACCGGCGCTGCGCGCGCAGGCGGCGCTCACGCTCAAGGTGATGCGGCTCACGACCGGCACCTCTCCGTCGATGCGCGCGGCGCACGAACGCACGAGCCGTCCAGCCACGGTCTGAGGGCCCGGAGGGCGCCGTGTGGCAGACTCCTCACTGTGCGACCGCTGCGACCAGGACCGCCGATGACCCCCGCCCCCGCGCCCACCGCGTTCATCCTCGACCTCGATGGGGTCGTCACCGACACGGCCGTCCAGCACGAGGCCGCGTGGCGCCGGATGCTCGAGGACCGTGGCCTCCCCTTCCGGCATGACGCCTACGAGCGCACCCGCGGACGCTCGCGCGCGGACTCGCTGCGCGTCCTGCTCGACGGGCACGAGGTCGACGAGGCGACCTTCGAGACCATGCTCGCCGAGAAGAACGCGCGCTACGTCGAGGCGCTCGACCATCTGAGCCTGCGCGACCTGCTGCCGGGCGTGCTCGATCTGCTGCTCGCCGCCGAGGCGCGGCACTGGAAGGTCGCGGTCGGGTCGTCCTCGCGCAACGCGGCGCTCGTGCTCGACCGCATCGGCGTGACGGACCTCTTCGACGCGGTCGCCGACGGTTCGAGCGGTGCGCCGAAGCCAGCGCCGGACATCTTCCTCGCCGCCGCCCGCATGCTCGACGTCGAACCCGCCGCGTGCGTGGTCGTCGAGGACGGCGGCCCGGGCGTCGATGCGGGACTGGCCGCCGGCATGCGCGTCATCGGCGTCGGTCCGGCGGACCGGGTCGGCCACGCGCACGTCCGCGTCGACACGACGTCGGAGCTGGTGCTCGACACGCTCGACCCTGCGATCGCGGCGGCGACGCCGGGGACCGTCGCTGCGGGGAACGGCGCGGGGTGAGCGGCGGCGGACGGTCGGGCTCCCTGCACGTCGGCTCCGCGCGGGTCGGCATGGTCGGAGCGGGCCAGCTCGCACGGATGACCCAGCGTGCCGCGATCGACCTCGGCGTGCACCTCACCGTCCTGGCCGTGCGGGACGACGAGCCGGCGGTGACCGCCGGAGCGACCCACCGGATCGGTGGCCCCGACGATCGCGCGGCCCTCGAGGCGCTCGCCAGCGAGGTCGACGTCCTCACGCTCGACCATGAGCTCGTCGACGCGAGCGCGCTCGGCGCTCTGGAGGCGCGAGGGATCGCGGTCCGTCCCTCCCCACGCGCACTGCGCGTCGCGCAGGACAAGCTGATCGCGCGCGAGACGTTCGCGTCGCTCGGTCTCCCGGGTCCCGAACACGTGGTCGCGAGCGACGCCCACGCGGTCGAAGAGCTCGCAGCGCGGCACGGCTGGCCACTCGTCGCGAAGGCCCGGACCGGCGGCTACGACGGGCGCGGCGTCGAGATCGTCGCCGACCGTACGGCGCTCGACACGGTCCTCGCCCGCGGCGGCGAGTGGATCGTCGAGCAGCGGGTCCCGATCGCACAGGAGATCGCGGTGCTCGTCGCACGGCGCCCGGGTGGCGAGCGCGTCGTCTACCCCGTCGTCGAGACCGTGCAGCGCGACGGCATCTGCCACGAGCTCATCATGCCCGCGCGCATCGCCGATGACGTCGCCGCACGTGCGGTCGACCTCGCACGTCGTATCGCGGAAGGCATCGACGCGGTCGGGATCCTCGCCGTCGAGCAGTTCGTCACGCCGGACGGCGACGTGCTCGTGAACGAGATCGCGGTCCGTCCGCACAACTCGGGGCACGCGACCATCGAGGGCTCGGCGACGTCGCAGTTCACGAACCATCTGCGCGCGGTGCTCGACTGGCCGCTCGGCGCGACGGACCTGCAGGCGCCCGTGGCGGTCACCGTCAACGTGCTCGGCGTCGACGACGGCGACGTCGCCGGGCGGCTCCCCGACGCGCTCGCCGTCCCCGGCGCGCGGGTGCACCTCTACGGCAAGGCCTCCCGCCCCGGTCGTAAGATCGGCCACGTGACCGTGCTCGGCGAGCACGTCGAACCGGCGCTCACCGCAGCCCGGCACGCAGCAGCGGTGCTCGTCGGGAGCGCCCCTTCGCCGCAGGGACGTCAGCAGGGACGTCAGCAGGGACCAGGAGGACGACCATGAGCACCGCGCCTCGCGTCGGCATCGTCATGGGCAGCGACTCCGACCTCCCGGTGATGCGCGCTGCGGCGGACGTGTGCGCCGAGTTCGACATCGCGCATGAGGTGCGCGTCGTCTCGGCGCACCGTGATGCGGAGGCCATGCTCGCCTACGGGCGCGACGCCGCGAGCCGCGGCCTCGAGGTGATCGTCGCCGGAGCGGGCGGTGCGGCGCACCTTCCCGGGATGCTCGCCTCCGTGACGCCGCTCCCCGTGATCGGCGTGCCGGTGCCCTCAGGCAGGCTCGACGGGCTCGACGCGCTCCTCTCCATCGTGCAGATGCCCCCGGGCGTCCCGGTCGCGACGGTCGGCATCGGGACCGCACACAACGCCGGACTGCTCGCCGTCCGCATCCTCGCCCGTGGCGACGACGTGCTGACCGCCGCGCTCGACGCGCATCGTGCAGCCCTCAGCGAGCTCTCGCGGGCCAAGGACGCCGACCTCGAGCGGGGATCGACCGAGAGGTAGCGTCGCTCCATTCGCTCCGCACAGGCGTCGACGGCGAGGGGGTCCGGCGTGAACGGTCGGACATCGCCACGGGTCAGCGAGGCGCTCATCGTCGCGCAGGATCGTCCGACCCGGGGGCCGCTCCTCCAGCTCGCGGGGCGCATAGGGCTCGCGGCCGCGCTCCTGCTCGTCGTGGCGACGACGGTCTGGCTCGGTCGCGACGGCTATGTCGACGAGGCGGGCGGCGGAGTCTCCTTCCTCGACGCTCTCTACTACGCGTCGGTGAGCGTCACCACCACCGGCTACGGGGACATCACACCCGTCACCGACGGGGCGCGCCTCGCGACGATCGTGATCATCACCCCGGCGCGCATCCTCTTCCTGCTGCTCCTCGTCGGGACGACGATCGAGCTGCTGACCGAACGCTGGCGCGACGAGTACCGGCGACGCCGGTGGAGGGACGACGTGGACGACCACTACGTGATCTGCGGCTACGGCGTGAAGGGCCGTGCCGCCGCGAGAGCGCTCCGCGACGACGGGGTCACGGCAGGAGCGATCGCCGTCATCGAGCCGGACGCTTCCGTCGCCAGCGAGGCCACGCGTGACGGCTACACGGTCGTCGTCGGCGACTCGACCCGCACCGCGACGCTGCGTGAGGCCCGGGTCGACCGCGCGCGTGGCGTGATCGTCGCCACCGATCGGGACGACAGTGCGGTGCTGACGACGTTGACGGCGCGCGAGCTGGCCCCCAAGGCGTCGATCGTCGCGGCTGTGCGCGAGGAGGAGAACCGGCATCTGCTCGAGCAGTCCGGAGCGACGTCCGTCGTCACGTCGTCGGAGACCGCAGGACGGCTGCTCGGTGTCACGAGCAGGAACCCTGACGCGGCACGCGTCGTCGAGGACCTCCTCGACACCGCGCATGGCCTGATGCTCGTCGAGCGTGAGGTCACCGCGATGGAGGTCGGCCGCGACGCGGGCGTCACCGAGGGGCAGGTGCCCGTCGCGGTGCTGCGGGCAGGACGGCTCGTCCGCATCGACGATCCGGACTGTCTGCCGCTGCGGGAGGGCGACCTGCTCGTGTCACTGGCCGGTGCGAACGCCCGGGCGAACGGCGGCACCCGCGAGGACGCCTGACGCTCGGACGCGCCGAGCACAGCCCGTCAGACGCGCGCAGCAGGGACGGTGCAGGCGACCTCGCCCTCGAGCCTGCGACGCAGTGCCCACAGGAGCACCGCGATGCCCCCGACGGCGAGCACCGGCTGCACCGGCTCGAACCAGGTGATCGCGCCGCTCGACCCGAGCGCGATCAGGACGAGCTTGTTGCAGGTCGGGCAGCCGATCGCGAAGAAGGACAGCAGACCGCCGAGCGTGACCGACCTCGCCTCCTCGGGCGAGGCCTCGTCGAGCGACGTACCGTCCGCTGCCCTGTCCGCCCGCGTGCGCACGTAGGAGGCGAGCAGCAGGCCCGCGAGGATCGACGTCACGATCAGCGACGGGTAGGTCCACGCAGGCGCCTCGATCTTGCGGGCGAAGACGGGGTTCGGGATCATCGCGGTCGGGATGCCGAGCAGGACGATCGAGCCGATCGATGCGACCACCGCGGCACCCCAGCGTCGGGCGTCCCATGCGCGCAGCGCCTGCACCGCCGTCATCCGTGCCTCACTCGTCGACGCCCGTCCCCCGCCAGAACGCCGCGGGCAGCACAGGCATTCCGCGCCGGGCTGGCGGACCTGTCCGGGTGGACCTGCCAGGTGGCCGGGTCAGCCGGCTCGACGTCGCGACCGCATCGTCCGGACCACGATCATCGCCCACACGACGGCGAGCATCTGGGCGTAGGACGCGCCGGTGGTGCCTCCCATCGCCTCGGTCCAGAGGCCCGGCAGCACCTGTGCCCAGATCAGCGGCGGCACGATCGCGATCAGGACGGCGACGACGAGCTCGATGATGAGCAGTGCCGTCGGCTGACGCTGCTCGCGCCTGGCACCCGCCGCGAGGATGAACACCACAGCGAGCGCGATGAGCGCGAGCCACGGCGGGACGGACGAGATCGCCCCGTCCTGGGTGAAGACGAACCGTGTCCGTGCGTACTCCGACTGCAGCGGCCCCGATGCGACGAGCAGCGCGACCAGGACGAGGATGCGGACGAGCGCCATGCTGGAGCCTCCCTCAGGCGGACACCCGGGAGCCTAACGCCGACCGGTCCCTCGGACCCGGCGGTCGGACCGCCGACGCGACGGTCAGACCGTCGTCGACGCCCAGACAGCACCGAGCACGGCGAGGACGACGAAGATGAGGCCGATCCCGGCCCATGAGTCGAGCAGCTTCTTCATCGTCCGACCTCCTGGAAGGATGCGCGGACAGAGGGTCCGGGCGGTGTGCGGCGCAACGCTACCAACGACGGTCAGCGCCCGGACGACAGCGGCTCCGGCAGCGACTCAGGCCCGAGCGCTCGCGACCGCCTCCATGAGGAGCGGGACGTGCACCTCTGCGAGCGCCTCCCTCGCAGCCTCGAGCATCGGGTCCCCGGCCGACCGGTGCCCGTGCAACGCGGTCAACCCCTGTACCGCCATCCCAGCGACGAGGAGGGCGCGTCGGACCGCGTCCGAAGCCGGATGGCCATCCGGGACGCCGAGCGCCACGAGC
Source organism: Nitriliruptorales bacterium (assembly GCA_030835875.1). Taxonomy (GTDB): domain Bacteria; phylum Actinomycetota; class Nitriliruptoria; order Nitriliruptorales; family Nitriliruptoraceae; genus CSBr16-57R1. The sequence goes on from JAURQY010000001.1 coordinate 11,775, forward strand.
AGGTCCGCGGTGATCGCGTCGTAGGTCGTGGTGACGAGCCGCGCGATCTCGGGATCGGCGTTCGCGAGCGACCACAGCTCCGGAAGGACCCGGACGCGCTCCTCGGTGACCGCGTCGTCGATCAGGCGCTGCACCAGCACCTCGGCGCGCGAGTCACTCGCCTCCTCCACAGGGGTGCAGCGGGCGAGGAGCGTCCGGCGGTAGTCATCGACCACCCGGACGGCGAGGGCGAGGACGAGGTCGCGCCGGCGCGGCCAGTAGTACGTGATGTTGCCCTGGTAGACGCCTGCCTCCCGCGCGACCTTCTGCACCGAGAACTGGCCGTGCCCGACGTCACGGAGCACGACGAGCGCCGCTTCGAGGATCCGCTCACGCGTCCCCTCGGCGACCTCCAGCGACTCCTTCATGTGCTCCCCCATCGCGAGAAGCTCCCCGACGTCGCGTACCGAGCGGTGAGCATCGACCGGCGAGTGCCCTTCGCCGGAATAGCAGCAGCGACATTATCCAATCCCTGCGACAGCGACCGTCGACCGCGGCCTTCATGACCCCGCGTCGAGCTCCCGTCGGCGCCGCTCCCAGTCCGGCAGGTGCTCGTCCATCAGGGCTCTGAAGTGCGGCCCGTGGGAGGCTTCCCGCAGGTGCACGAGCTCGTGGACCACCACGTACTCGAGCAGCGCAGGCGCCCGCTCGACGAGCGCCAGGTTGAGCCAGATCCGACCCCGAGAGGGCACGCAGGAGCCCCAGCGGGTCGACATCCGCCGGATCCCGAGGAAGCGGTGGCGGACACCGAGCCTCGCCCCCCAGCCGTCGAGCAGCGGTCCAGCAGCGTCACGGAGCTCGCTGCGCCGCCACCGATCGAGGACCGCGAGGACCGCGGGGTCCCCCTCCGCGTGCGGGGCCCGGACCACCAGGTGCCCGTCAGGACCGATCCGGACCGCCGGTCGCCCCGGCGCGATCTCCCGGCTCAGGTCATACGGATGACCGAAGTGTCGCCACACCTCGCCGCTGCGACCCTCCGGGGGCGCGACCGTGGGACGCGCCGCCGCCCGGCGCTCCTCGTCGGCGATGCGCCGGCGGTGATGGTCGATCCAGGCCCTGCTCTCGCGCACGAACCGGACGACCGCACGGTCCGACGTGCGTGGCGGGACGGAGAGTCTGACAGAGCCGTCCGGTGGATGCACCCGCACGTTCATCCGCTTCACGCGCCGTACGGTCACCTCGACGGTGAGATCATCGACGGAGAGCGGGCCGGTCCGGGGCACGGGGCTCCTCGGTGGTGCGCGTGGGGCGTAGAGGACTCGAACCTCTGACCTCTTGCGTGTCGAGCAAGCGCTCTAGCCAACTGAGCTAACGCCCCGCAGCACGAACGGTAGCGCCTCGCGCCGACCCCGGAGGCCCCCTACCGTCGGGGGACGACACCGATCCGGGGGCTGGGATGCGGAGGCGAGGGTCACGGTCGGACAGCGGCGCCGCTCGGAGCGCCGCAGCCCTGATCGCCGTGCTCGCCATCACGGCCGGGTGCACGGTCGACCCGGGCCCGGCGAGCCCGTCCAGACCCGCGGCTGCACCGATGCCCGCACCGACGGCGCCCGAGCCGGACCCTGAGCCGACACCGCCGTCGCGACCCCCCACCGCCCCGGACCCCGATGGACCGATCGACTGCGATGCTGCCGTCCGCGAGGCGATCGAGACGGTCGTCGGGGAACAGCTCGACGCGTTCGCCGCAGAGGACTTCACCGGCGCCTACGCGCTCACGAGCCCCTTCTTCCGCACCTTCCTCGCCGAGGACGCGTTCGAGCCGATGATCCGCGGCGACTACGCCGCGCTCGTCGGGAACGACGGGCACCGCTTCGACGAGTGCCGGCTGCTCGGGCGACGGGCCTTCATCCTCGCTGGCGTCCGAGGCCCGGAGGCCGAGCTCGTGCTCCGTTACGACCTCTCCGAGGAAGCGGACGGCTGGCGCATCGACGGCGCCCGCGCGCTCGACGGCATCGTCCTGCCACCCGACCCGCTCGTCTGACCAGCCGCTCCCGAGGGCGACACGGTCCGAGCGGACGCGCCCCGCGCAACGGCGTCGTTACGCTGCCACGGCACGGGGCCTTGAGGGCCGGTGCCAGGGAGACCGGGATGGGACGCCACGCCGACCGTCGGGGCCGGCGTCGGCCTGCGATCGACCTCCCCTCGATCCTCCCCGCGACCCTCGTCGCCCTCAGCTTGACGGTCGCTGCCTGTGCGCCGCCGGCCGACGACGCTGCCCCCACCCCGGACCGACCGCCGGTCGTGGTCGACGCGTCGCTCGGCGTGGTCCGTGTCGCACCGGACGCACCGCTGCTCGTCCGGATCGTGCTCGACGAGGGCGATCCGGAGTCGCTCTCCGCCGTGCTCGAGGCCGCGTTCCGCGCGGCGGTCGAGGACTTCGGCGCGGTCCAGCAGGACTTCCGCGTCGATCTCGGCACCGCCACGGCGACCGACTGCAGCGAGGAGGACGGCGCTCGCGTCGGCGCCGAGCTCGCCGGGACGGCCGAGGCCGACGGTCTGATCGCCGTCCTCGGTCCCCAGTGCACCGAGACGCTGCTCGGCCTGCAGGGTCCTGCCGGCGCCGCGGGCCTCGTCGTCGTCGCTCCGCGCACCACCCTGCCCACGCTGACCGAGGGCGCGGACGGACTCATCGGTCAGGACCGGGCCGACGGCACGTGGCGCACGGTCCCGTCGGCGCTCACCGAGGCGCGGGCGGGCGCCGCGCATGCCGCGACGGACCTCGGTGCGACCCGCGCCGTCGTCGTCGAGGACGGCACCATCGTGGGCGCAGGGCTCGCCGCAGCCTTCCGCGACCGCTTCGAGGAGCTCGGCGGCACCGTCGTCGTCGATCGCATGGTCGACCCATCGGTCATCGCCGGCGCGTCGGCCGAGGAGGGTTCCGAGGCACGGGTCGCGGCGGAGGAGGCGCTCGACGCGCTGCTCGACGAGGCCGCCGCCGCGACCGCCGACGTCGCCTTCCTCCCCCTCGAGAGCGACGTGCTCCGCGTCCTGCTCCCCGCCTGGATGGAGCGGTCCGCACTCGACGATATCCCCCGTCTGACGACGACCCGTGCGCTCGGCGCCGATCTGCGCGCCCCGGAGCTGCTCGCGGCCGAGAGCAGCCTCGGCCTGCGCATCGCCGCCCCCGTGCTCGAGGTCCCCGACGCTGTCAGCGCCGTCACGGGGATGAGCGCGGCCCAGACGCTCGAACGGGTCGTCGCGACGTCCGGCATCGACGACCCGCGGGGCTGGTGGGCCTACGCCTACGACGCGGCCACGCTGCTGCTCCGTGCGATCGAGGACGGCTCGCTCGTCGACGTCGACGGCTCACTGGTGCTGAGCCGCGCCGAGCTGCGTGGGACCGTCGCGAGGACCCGGTTCGAGGGCCTCACCGGTCCCCTCCGGTGCACGCCGACCGGTGACTGCGCCGCCCCACGGATCGTCATCCACGCGCACGAGGATCCATCGGCGGTCGACCTCGGTGGGCTTCCCATCGTCGCCACGATCGACGGCTGAGACGACGGAGAGGCCCCGTACAGGGGACACCGCCTGTCAGGGGCGGGCTCGGACCGCCCCTACTATGCTGGTCGGTGGGCGCGGAGAGCGCCCATCACCGTGCCCGGGCGCGTCCCGCCCGGCGACGGTCGGGAGTCCACGGCCGACCCGAGGCACCGCTGCGACGGTCCGCCGCGCTTCCCCCAGAATCCGACAAGGAGTCCGACCCATGATGTTCCGACGCAAGAGCAAGGCCGCCGCGGCGCTCGCCGCGGTGGCGCTCGTCGCCGCGGCCTGCGGCGGCGGTGACGAGGCGGGGTCCGACTCCGCCCTGAAGCTCGGCTACCTCCTCCCGGAGACCGGGCAGCTCGCCTTCCTCGGCCCCCCGATGATCTCGGGCGTGCAGCTGGCCGTCCAGGAGATCAACGACGCCGGTGGCGTGCTCGGCAACCCTGTCGAGGTGCTCAGCGGCGATGAGGCCGGTGACGCCGGTCGTGCGGCCGAGGAGGCCAGCCGTCTGCTCGCCGCGGACGTGCAGGCGATCGTCGGTGCGGCCGCGACGGGGATGACGATGGCCGTCATCGAGAACGTGACGAGCGCCGGCGTCGTCCAGTGCTCCCCGTCCAACACGGGCATCGGCCTGACCACGCAGCCGGACAACGGCTACTACTTCCGCACGGCGCCGAGCGACGTGCTCCAGGCGCCGGTCCTCGCGGACCTCGTCGTCAACGCGGGCTACACGAACGTCGCGGTCGTCGCTCGTGCGGACGACTACGGCGTGCCGTTCCTCGAGGAGACGGTCGCGGGCCTCGAGGCTCGCGGCGCGGGCATCGCCCTGTCCGAGTCCTACGACCCGGAGGCCGGCACGTTCGACTCCGTCGTCGACGCGATGGTCGGCTCGGGCGCTGACGCGTACGTCGTGATCAGCTTCGTCGAGGGTGCGCAGATCGTCCAGGGCCTCCTCGCCGCCGGTGTGGCTGCGAACGAGATCTTCGGTGCGGACGGCATCGCGGGTGCGGCGTTCGCCGACAACTTCCCGTCGGCCGATGTGCTCGAGGGCATGCGTGTGACCGCTCCGACGGCCATCGTGCCGCCGGACTTCGAGGCGCGACTGCTCGCGTTCAACCCGGACCTCGTCGACTTCCTCTTCGCGCCCAACGCCTACGACTGCGCGAACCTGATCGCGCTGTCGGCGGTCGCGGCGGGCTCGACGGCATCGGCGGACATCCGTGACAACATGATCGCGGTCACGCAGGGCGACAACGCCTGCACGACGTTCGCGGAGTGCAAGGGCTTCCTCGACGACGGGCAGACCATCGCCTACCAGAGCGCGGTCGGTGGCCCGCTCAACATGATCGAGGTGCGCGAGGGCGGCGGCGAGCCGTCGCGCGGCATCATCGAGACCAGCGAGTGGAAGGGCGGCGAGTTTGTCTCGACCGGCACCGTCGCAGGCGACCTGGTCGGCTGATCGATCCGGTCATCGGAAGGGCCCGTGGCTCCGGCCGCGGGCCCTTCCTCTTGCCCGCCCTCTTGCCCGCCCTCTTGCCCGCCCTCTTGCCCGCCGAGCGCCCGGCTGGCGGATCGCCCGTCGTGCTGGCTCAGCGGGCGCGGGCGAGCGTCCCGAGGTAGAGCTCGATGACCTTCGGGTCGTCGAGGAGCTCCTCCCCCGTCCCCGTGTAGGCGTTGCGGCCCTGGTCCAGCACGTAGCCGCGGTCGCAGATCTCGAGGCAGGTCCGGGCGTTCTGCTCGACCATGACGATCGAGATGCCGGCCGCGTTGATGTCACCGATCCGCCGGAAGACGTCGTCCTGGTTCGCGGGCGAGAGTCCCGCCGACGGCTCATCGAGGAAGAGGACCTTCGGGTCCATCATCAGCGCGCGGCCCATCGCCACCATCTGGCGCTCCCCGCCGGAGAGCAGCCCGGCACGCTGCTCGGAGCGGTCGGAGAGCAGTGGGAACAGGTCGTACACGAACCGTGACCGCGCCTCCCAGTCCTGCGGGCGCAGGTAGAGCCCCATCTCGAGGTTCTCGCGGATCGTCAGGCTCGGGAAGACGTTGCGTGTCTGCGGGACGTAGCCCACCCCACGCGAGACGAGGTCGTTCGCGGAGCGGTTCGTGATGTCCTCGTCGCCGAGCAGCACCCGACCCGACCGAACCGGGACGAGACCGAACATCGTCTTGATGAGCGTCGACTTGCCGGCCCCGTTCGGGCCGATGATGCCGATCAGCTCGCCCTGCTCGAGCACGAGGTCGCAGCCGGTGAGGATGTCGACGTCGGGCAGGTAGCCGGCGACGAGCTGCTCGGCGCGCAGGACCGGGGTGGACGTGCTCATGCGCCGGACTCCTCGCGTCGACGGCGACGCTCCTCGCGGAGCGCACGGTGATCGTGCGTCGCGCCGAGGTAGGCGTCGACCACGGCGGGGTCCGCACCGATCGCGGACGGCGGCCCCTCGGCGATCACGCGGCCCTGCGCCAGGCAGACCACCCAGTCGGAGATGTCGAAGACGACGTCCATGTCGTGCTCGACGAACACGACCGAGCGGCCCTCGACATCACGCAGGTCCTTCACGTGTCCGAGCAGCGACTGTGTCAGCGCAGGGTTCACGCCGGCCATGGGCTCGTCGAGCATCACGAGTGACGGCTCGACCATGAGCGCACGGGCCATCTCGAGGAGCTTTCGCTGACCGCCGGACAGCGTGCCGGCGTACTGGTCGCGCATGTGATCGAGCCGGAACCGGACCAGCAGCTCCTCCGCGCGCTCGAGCACCTCCTGCTCCTGCGCACGCCAGCGCCAGGGCAGCAGCGCCGTGCGCATGCGCTCACCGTGCTGCCCGGACGCCCCGAGCATCAGGTTCTCGAGCACGGTCATGCGCGAGAGCGCCTTCGTGAGCTGGAACGTGCGGACCATCCCGGCACGCGCGACGCGGTACGCGGAGGTGCCGACCGCCGAGGTGCCGTCGAAGGTCCAGTCGCCCTCGTCGGGCGTGTCGAAGCCGGTCAGCAGGTTGAACAGCGTCGTCTTCCCCGCACCGTTCGGGCCGATGAGCCCGGTGATGAGCCCGCGCGGGATCTCGAGATGCTCGACGTCGACCGCGGTGACACCGCCGAACGAGCGGCGCAGCCCATCGACGACGAGGATCGGGTCGGGCTTGGCGACGCCCGGCTCGTGCGCGACGCCGCGCAGACCCTCGGGGATGGTGGGAAGGGCGGGATCAGGAGACATCGAGGCGCAGCTCCTCCCGGTTCCCGAGCACACCCTGTGGGCGGCGGATCATGAGCACCATGAGCAGCAGGCCGACCGCGATCAGCGACACCGCGCCGACCGCCTGCCCACCCGCGACGCCCGGGATCGCGCCCGAGTCGACGACGCTGCGGATGCCGCTCTGCAGTCCGGTGAGCAGGAACCAGAACACGACCGCGCCGAGCGTCGGCCCGAGCACCGTCCCGGTGCCACCGAGGATCATGATCGCGAACGCGAAGAAGGTCACCTGCGGCAGGAACATCTCCGGCGTGAGGTTCTGCAGCGCGAGCACGAAGACCATGCCACCGATCGCGCCGATGACGCCACCGAGGATGAGGCTCTGCATCTTGAAGAGGAAGACGTTCTTGCCGAGGCTGCGCGCCGCGTCCTCGTCCTCGCGGATCGAGCGCAGCACGCGACCCCACGGGCTGCGCATGAGTGCCCACACGAGCAGCGAGAGGAGCGTCACGAGGCCCCACCCGACGAGCGTCACCCACAGGCGGTTGGCGTTGAAGCGCAGCGGGCCGAGGTAGTCACCCGGTGGGAAGGGCGAGAGCGCGTAGAAGTCGCCGGCGAACTGGCGCAGACCGAAGACGCTGCCGGTGAGCGCGTCGCTGCCGGTGTTGCGCACCAGGAACCGCAGGATCTCCCCCGCCGCGATCGTGGTGATCGCGAGGTAGTCGGCGCGCAGCCGCAGCGTCGGCGCGCCGAGCAGCAGCGACAGCACCACCGCCGCGAGCACGCCGACGATGACGCCGAGCCACAGCGGCCCCCCGAACACCGACACGGTGATCGCCATGCCGTAGGCCCCGACGAGCATGAACCCGACCTGGCCGAAGTTGAGGAGCCCCGTGTAGCCGAAATGCAGGTTGAGGCCGACGGCGAGCAGCGCGTACGAGGCGGCCGTCGGTCCGACGGCGGACCGCAGCGCGTCGAAGAACAGGGTCTCGATCATCCGAAGCGCTCCCGACGGCCGAGCAGACCCTGCGGGCGGAAGAGGAGGATGAGGATCAGGACACCGAGCGCCCACACGTACTTGATCTGACTCGAGAACCAGACCGTGCTGACCTCGCTGACGAGGCCGACGACGAGGCCGCCGAGCATCGCGCCGTAGGCGGATCCGAGACCGCCGAGGATGACGCCAGCGAACATGAGGAGCAGGAGCCGGAAGCCCATGAGGTAGTCGACCGACTCGATCATCCCGAGGAAGACGCCACCGACGGCGGTCAGCGCACCGCCGAGCACCCAGACCGAGAGGATCACGCGCTGCACGTCGATACCGGAGGACGCAGCGAGGTCACGGTTGTCGGCCACCGCGCGCATCGACTTCCCGAGGCGGGTGCGCGTCAGCATGAGGCCGACGGCGACGAGCATCGCGACCGACAGGCCCATCACCCAGAGCTCGACGGGCTGGACCCGGACGAGCCCGATGTCGAGCGCAGACTGCAGCGTGAAGTCCATATAGGACTGCCGGGATCCGCCGAGGAACAGCAGGACGACGTGCCGCAGCACGAAGGCGAGTCCGATCGAGACGACGAGCATCGCGATGAGCCCCGTCTGCCGTGCGCGCAGCGGTCGCCAGATCCCGCGGTCGAGCGCCCCAGCGATGACGGCCCCACCGATGACGGCGAGCGGAGCCGCGATGAGGAGGTGGAGTCCGAGGGTGACGTTGAGGAGGAACGCGAGGAACGCGCCGACGGTCACGAGGTCGCCATGGGCGAAGTTGACGAGTCCGGTCGTCCCGAAGATCAGGGACAGCCCGATCGACGTCATCCCGATGATCAGCCCGAACTTCAGCCCGTTCAGCGTCCCCTGGAGGATGCGACGCAACAGGTCGGACTCCACCTCCTGCGGCTCTCCGAGCGCGAAGATCGCGGCCGACGTCGAGTTCTCGAAGACACGCAGCTCGAGGCTCGAACGTTCCGGGTCGCGCAGGCCGATGCCTTCGGGGAGGGTCGCCACCTGCAGCTCGACGCGGTAGGTGCCGGGTCCTGGGAGGACGACGAGCCAAGCGCCGTCGGCGTCCGTGACCGTCTCGAAGGTCGCCGACCCGTCGGTCGACGCGACCACGATGGTGACGCCCGCGACGGCCTCGCCCTCGAACGCCAGCCGACCGCCGATCGACTCCTCCGTCGTCGCGGCATCCTGCGCGGAGGCCGGGGATGCGCCGAGCGAGAGCGCGAGGGCGAGGGCGACGGCGACAGAAGCGAGCAGCGCGGCTGCGAGGGTCGGCACCACCGTCGAGATCGCCGTGCGCGTCGAGCGCACCGAGCAGGACGGGACCGACGAGGAGACCACCCGCGCGCTCCTCCGCCGCTCCGAGACGTGCTCCGCAGGGCCCCGCAGTACCCCACCATGCGGTTCGCGAGGATAGACGGCAGACCCGGACCCGTCAGACGGAACTCGAGAGGCGGGGACGGGAATCGAACCCGTGATCGGGGATTTGCAGTCCCCTGCCTTACCACTTGGCCACCCCGCCGGGACGGCGAGCGGAGGGTAGCCGCGTGCACCGCGGCGTCAGCCGTCGTCACGCTCCCGTCCCTCGACGGCGGCGGCGAGACGTTCGAACGCGGCGCGACGTTCAGCGGGCAGATCCGCGCGAGGCAGCGCGCAGCCCGGTTCCGCATCGTGCCGGCAGTCGTCGAGCGTGCAGTCGAGGCCGACGAGCTCGGGGAAACCGGCCGCGATCCCGCGCCGGTCGAGCATGCCGAGCCCGAACGAACGCACGCCGGGCGTGTCGACGATCCACCCACCCTCCGGGCCATCGCCCGGCAGGGGGATCGCGACCGAGGCCACCGTCGTGTGCCGGCCACCGCGTGGCCCGACCGCGCCGGTCCTGCGGTCCACGTCGGGCACGAGCGCATTGGTGAGCGAGGACTTCCCCACCCCGGAGTGCCCGGTCAGGGCGGTCCAGCGCCCCGCGAGCCGCTCGCGCAGCGCATCGAGCCCCTCGCCGGACGACGCGGACACCGGCAGCACCTCGCGGACCGCCCTTGCGTAGGGAAGGAGGGTCGTGTCGAGCGCCGCCCGGCCCTGCGCATCGAGCAGGTCGATCTTGTTCACGACGAGCAGCACGCCGAGCCCACCCGTCGTCGCCGCGACGATGACCCGGTCGGCGAAGCGCAGCCCGGCCTCGAGGTTGTCCGATCCGACGACCACCGCGACGGCGTCGGCGTCAGCGACGAGCACCCGGACGTGCGGGTCGAGGTCATCGCCGGTGCGCACGAGCTCGGTCGTGCGGTCGAGCCGCTCGACGACGCGCGCCGGCTCCTCGCGCTGCGCCGGCGCGATGCGGACCCGGTCACCGACGACGACACGCCGACCGCGCATCGCGCCGCCGTAGCGCGCGTCGACCGCATACTCCGGACCGTCGCCGTCGAGCACGACGCGGATGCGACCGCGGTCGACGGCGATGACGCGCCCGGGCCGCTGGCGGGACCGTTCGGCGCGCGCGGCAGGAGAGGCGAGGGGTCGTCCGCGTGGCCCGACGGCGACGTCATCGTCCCACTCGTCCTCGAGGGCGTCGACATCGATGCGTGGCATGCGCGCATCCTGCCAGCCCGACGGTGCCGATGCCGACTGCCCTAGCATCCGCGGCTGATCCGGGTCTCGAGCAAGGTCCAGGATCGCGACCAGGGGGAAACCGTGAGCGATGGAGCGATCGAGGGCCTGCTCGACGAGCAGCGCCGGTTCCCCCCCGTAGAGCCCCACGCCGTGCGGACCGGCATCGTCGACGATGCGCTCCATGTCGCGGCGGCGCAGGACCCAGAGGCGTTCTGGGCGGAACAGGCCCGCACGCTCGCCTGGATGCGACCGTTCACAGAGGTGCTGGACTGGCAGCCCCCGTCAGCTCGTTGGTTCTCCGACGGGACCCTCAACGCGAGCGTCAACTGCGTCGACCGGCACGTGGAGGCCGGTCACGGCGACCGGGTCGCGTTCCACTGGGAGGGTGAACCGGGCGACACCCGGACCATCACGTACGCGGAACTGCTGGACAGCGTGTCCCGAACAGCCAACGCGCTGCGTGCACTCGGTGTCGAGCGTGGGGACCGTGTCGCCGTCTACCTCCCGATGATCCCGGAGCTCGCGATCACGATGCTGGCCTGCGCCCGGATCGGAGCGGTGCACTCGGTCGTGTTCGGCGGCTTCAGCGCGAACGCCCTGCGCGAGCGCATCGACGACTCCTCCTGCCGTGTGCTCGTCACCGCCGATGCGGCGCACCGGCGCGGCTCGACGTTCCCGCTCAAGCAGCAGGCGGACGAGGCGGTCGAGAGCTCCCCGTCGATCCAGCGCGTGCTCGTGGTCCGACGCACCGGCGAGGACGTCACGATGACCGAAGGGCGCGACGTCTGGTGGCACGAGCTGGTCGAGCAGCAGTCGACGACGTGCGAGCCGGAGGAGATGGGCGCGGAGGACCTGCTCTTCCTCCTGTACACGTCGGGCACGACCGGTCGGCCGAAGGGCATCATGCACACGACCGGCGGCTACCTGACGCAGGCATCGTTCACGCACCGTGTCGTGTTCGACCTCGACGCCGAGCACGACGTCTACTGGTGCGCAGCGGACATCGGCTGGGTCACTGGGCACTCCTACATCGTCTACGGACCGCTCGCGAACGGTGCGACGTCGGTCATGTACGAGGGGACGCCGAACTTCCCGCGCGAGGACCGTTTCTGGGAGATCGTCGCCCGCTACGGGGTGACGCAGCTCTACACCGCACCGACCGCGATCCGCGCGTTCATGAAGTGGGGGCGCCAGCACCCCGACGGTCATGACCTGTCGAGCCTGCGCGTGCTCGGCAGCGTCGGAGAACCGATCAACCCCGAGGCGTGGATGTGGTACCGCGACGTCATCGGCGCGGGACGCACCCCCGTCGTCGACACGTGGTGGCAGACCGAGACCGGCGCGATGATGATCGCCCCCCTGCCGGGGGTGACGATCACGAAGCCCGGATCGGCGACGTACCCGCTGCCCGGGATCTCCGCGACGGTCGTCGACGACCGCGGCGACGAGGTCGCAGCACCCGGAGGCGGCTACCTCGTCCTCGACCGCCCGTGGCCCTCGATGCTGCGCGGCATCTGGGGCGACGAGACCCGCTACCGGGAGACCTACTGGTCGCGCTTCCCGGGCCGGTACTTCGCGGGAGACGGCGCGAAGCGGGACGCCGATGGTTCCTTCTGGCTGCTCGGACGCGTGGATGATGTGATGAACGTCTCGGGTCACCGGCTGTCGACCACCGAGATCGAGTCGGCGCTCGTCAGCCATCCTTCGGTCGCCGAGGCAGCCGTCATCGGACGGACGGATGCGCTCACCGGGCAGGCCATCGCCGCGTTCGTCACGCCGAGGGTCGGCTTCTCCGGCGACGAGGGCCTGGCGAAGGAGCTGCGCGAGCACGTCGCGCGCATGATCTCTCCGATCGCGAGACCTGCGTCGCTGCTGTTCACGGCCGACCTGCCGAAGACGCGCTCGGGGAAGATCATGCGTCGCCTGCTCCGCGACATCGCCGAGGACAATGCGCTCGGCGACACCACGACGCTCGCTGACGCCGACGTCGTCGACGCGATCAAGGATCGGTACCTCGCCGCACCCTCGGCGGACGACGAGGACCGACCGGGCGCCCGATACCTTCGAACGTCCCGGCCCGAGCAGCGGACCGCATTCGGGCGCGACCACGCGGAGACCTGACGTGCTGCTGCCCTCGGTGGTGGCCGCGCCGATCATCGCGGCGGCACTGACCCCGCTGCTCGGACGGCTGCTCGGACGACGTGTGGCTGCCGTCGGCGCGGTCGTGCTCCTCGGTGTCGTCGGAGCGCTCGCACTGCAGGTCCCCGACGTCCTCGACGGACGGGTCCGCACCTCGTCGACCCCGTGGCTGCCCGCCATCGGCCTGGACCTCGACCTCCGGCTGGACGCGCTCGCGCTCGTGTTCGCGCTCGTCATCGCCGGCATCGGCGTCATGGTCCTCGTCTACGCCTGGCGCTACTTCGCAGCGGACGACCCGGCCGCCGTCCGGATCAGCGCGCTCCTCACCTTCTTCGCCGGCGCGATGCTCGGCGTGGTGCTCGCCGACGACGTCATCCTGCTCTTCATCGCATGGGAGCTCACGAGCATCACGAGCTTCTTCCTCATCGGTGGCGACGGGAAGGGGCGGAAGGGTGCGACGCGTGCGCTGCTCGTGACCGCGCTCGGTGGTCTCGCCCTGCTCGCCGCGGCGGTGCTCCTCACGCTGGCGGCCGGCACGTCGTCGCTGGCAGGGATCGCGAACGGCGCCGCCGCCGTGCAGGCGTCCCCGTTCCTCGCTGCCATCGTCGTCCTCCTGCTCCTCGCGGCAGGATCGAAGTCGGCGCAGTTCCCGCTCCACTTCTGGCTGCCCGGCGCGATGGTCGCACCGACACCGGTGTCCACGTACCTGCACGCTGCGACGATGGTGAAGGCCGGCGTCTACCTGCTGCTCCGTATGGCACCGGTGTTCGACGGCGTCGCGCTGTGGCAGGTGAGCCTCGTGCTCATCGGCGGTCTGACCGCCGTGCTCGGGGCGTGGGTCGCCACGGTCCAGCACGACCTGAAGCGGCTCATGGCCTACTCGACGGTCAGCCAACTGGGGCTGCTCACCGCGCTCGTCGGACTGGGCACCCCGCTCGCCCTCGGCATCGCGACGCTGCACGTCGCGGCCCACGCGCTGTTCAAGGCGGCGCTGTTCATGACGGTCGGTGTCATCGACCATGAGACCGGCACCCGGGACCTCCGCGAGCTCGGCGGCCTCCGACGCTCGCTCCCCCTCACCGCTGCGGCGGGCGGCCTCGCCGCCCTGTCGATGGCCGGCCTGCCGCCGCTCCTCGGCTTCGTGACCAAGGAGGAGGCGCTGGCTGCGTTCGTCAAGGGGACCGGCACGGTCGCATGGCTCGGCACGGCCGGGCTCATCCTCATCGTCGTCGCGAGCATCGGCACCGTCG
>JAURQY010000103.1 GCA_030835875.1 Nitriliruptorales bacterium
CAGCGACGAGCAGACGGACCTCGTCGAGGCCGAGCTCGACACGCGCACACTCCGCGACGACGAGGTGGCCGAGATGCGGCGGGTCGAACGTGCCGCCGAGCAGGCCGATGCGGCGAGGACGCACGTTCATGCGACCCGCTCCACGAACGCGGCGAGCTGCCGGACGTTGCGCACCTCGACCATCTCCTCGACGTAGCAGGCGTAGGACGAGGCGACCGAGTCGCCGGTGTCCCAGGCGCTGCGCGGCTCCGGGTTGAGCCACCACACGCGCCGCGCCCGGCGCTGCAGGCGCTCGAGCGACTGTGCGGCCGGGTGACGGTAGTTCGTCCGGGCGTCACCGAGCACCACGACGGTGGAGCGCGCGGTGACCTCGTGCCCGTGCTGCTCGACGAACGTCGACAGCGCACGGCCGTAGTCGGAGTGCCCGTCCGCCCACACGACCCGTGCCTCCTGCATCAGGCGTGCGACGGCCGCCTCCACGTCCTCACCGTCGAACAGGTGGCTGACCTCGTCGAGCGCGTCGACGAACGCGAACGACCGCACTCCGGCGAACTCCTCCTGCATCGCATGCACGAGCAGCAGCGTGAAGCGCGCGAACGTGGCGACCGATCCCGACACGTCGCACAGCAGGAACAGCTCGGGCCGGTGCGGACGCCGCGGGCGGAAGGCCGGCTCGAACGGAACTCCCCCCGTCGACATCGCACGCCGGACCGTGCGCCGGACGTCGAGCGGTCCGTCGTTCCCGCGACGCCGTCGGACGGCCGTGCGCGCGGCGAGCCGGCGGGCCAGCGGTCGGATGCGACGCTTGAGCTCCGCCTGCTGCTCGCCCGTGAGGTGCAGGAGGTCGAGCTCCTCGAGCGCCGCCGGGACCGTCGAGCGGGCGATGGCCTGCGGGTCGCGGTCAGCCGCAGCCCGCCGACGCACCTCCGCGTCGATCTCCTGCAGGAGGGCGTGCAGACGCGCCTCCATCTCGTCACGCGCCAGCCGCAGCTGCAGCGGGGTGAGCGTGTCCGGATCCTCGACGCCGCGGCGCAGGAGCTCCTCGAGGATGTGCGAGGGGTCGACGGCGCGCAGCACTCGGTAGCGGAAGTACCCGCCACCGTCCCGCCCTCCGGCGGCGGTCCCTGGCAGACGGCCGAAGCGGTCCACCGCCTCGCGCGCGAGTCGCCGCACCTCCTCGTCGTCGCCCTCGAGGAGGCGTTGCAGGAGCTCCTCGACGAACGCCTCGGCGGCATCGTCGCCCTGCTCGCCCTCCCCCGGCACGGCCGTCCCGGGGGTGTCGGGAGCCGCCGCGCCGTCCGGGTCGTCGCCCGGACCCGTCCCGACCCGTGGCGGGAGGAAGAGGTCGAACAGGGCGTCGAAGGTCGGTCGCTGCGCACCGGAGGTGAGCGATACCGCGGCGAGGGTCTCACGCACCTGCTGTCGATCGCCGAGATCGATCACGTCGAGTGCGCGGACCGCGTCGAGCGTCTCCGCCTGCGTCACCGGGATCCCGGCACGCCGCATCGCGGCGGCGAGCGCGGTCAGGCGCTCGAGGATGGCCGTGCCGAGCACCGTGTCGTTCGCCGCCTCCGCCACGCGTCAGTCGCCGAGTCGTACGAGCACGTCGCCGACGAGGAGCCACGTCATCTCGCCCTGCGTCACCGCATCGGTGACCACGAGCCCGAGGCCAGCGAGCTCGTCGCGGAGGTCGGCGTGCGCAGCGCCGTCACGCCCGGTCGGTGACGTTCCCTCGACCACGTCGAGCAGGTCCCCGGTCGCAGCATCGAGCGTCAGCGTGACGCTGCGCGGGTCCGGCGCGCCGAGTCCGCCCAGCGGCCCGAACGTCGGCGGCGGCAGGAGCGCATCGGGCGGGACGTCGGGGAACGCGACGATGAGGACACGCTCCACGTCGACGTGCGCGACCTCGAGCCGGAGCGCCGGCTCCTCCGCGAGCGGTTCCGGCAGCAGTGCGCGTACCGCCGTGTCATCGATCGCCCAGAGGTCGCCACCGTCGCTCCGACGGACCGCGCGGACCGCACCGCTCGGCTCGCCCCCCGCACCCTCGTCCGTCGCAGCGATCCGGCGCGCGACGACGACCGTGTCGGGACCGATCGCCCCGGACGTCCGGGAGCCCTGCAGACCCGCCGGCGCACGCGGCAGCGCGAACGGCGGCGCCCAGACACGGCCACGGACGTGGTCGCGCAGCTCCAGCACCGCCTCGCTGCCGTCCTCGTCGGTCCTGAGTCCGACGAGGTTCCCTCCGCGCGCGTCGTGGAGGAACGAGAGCGGTGAGCCGACCGCTGAGGTGTCGACGCATGCACCCTCAGTGATGCCGTCGATGCCCGGCACGAGCGGGCGCAGCGCATCGATCTGCCCGGTAAGCGTGTTGCCGACGACCAGCGCGAACGCCGCGACCCCGTCCCCCACCACCGTCACGTCCCGGCGGAACGTCGCGGCATCGACGATGTCACCCGAGCCGTCGACGACCGCGAGGCCGCCCCCCGTGACCAGCACGCTCCCGACCCCGACGGGCGCCTCACCGATCCGGAGTGCGCCGTCGAACGGGAGGTGAACGGCGCTCGCGAGCGGACCGAAGCGTCCCTCGAGGGCAGCGAGGACCTCGGGCGTGACGCCTGCACCGACGAGCACGTCCTGCGCGGCGGAGCCGCGGGTGGCGGCGACCGGGGCGTCGAGCAGGTCGGGGCCGAGCCGGCGGCAGTTCGTTGACGCGAAGAAGGACGCGTACGCGACCCCGAACAGGACGAGTGCGAGCATGACGCTCAGCGCGACGAGGATCGTGCGACGGTCGGCGCGCGACTCAGCGTCCGCGGTGGGCGACTGCGTCACTGCGACGTCACCGCTCGGCCTCGCCCTCGGGGCGGGTCATCGCACCGAGGTGCGCCATGGCCCGCTCGAGGTCGCGGTGATGCTTGAGCAGCACCGTCAGCGTCGCCGACAGCGCCGGCTCGTCGACGGCCTGGACACCGAGCTCGATCAGCGCGCGGGTCCAGTCGAGCGTCTCGGAGATCGACGGGGGCTTGCGCAGCTCGAGCGCACGCAGCGAGCGCACGATGCGGACCACCTGGTCGGTGAGCGCCGCGGGCGCGTCGGGCACCCGCGCCGCCACGATCGCACGCTCGCGCTCGATGGTCGGATACTCCAGGTGGAGGTAGAGGCAGCGGCGCCGCAGCGCCTCGGACAGCTCGCGCGTCGCGTTCGAGGTGAGGACCACGAACGGGGGCCGGCGTCCACGGACGGTGCCGAGCTCCGGGATCGTGACCTGGAAATCGGAGAGGATCTCGAGGAGCAGGGCCTCGAACTCGACGTCGACCTTGTCGACCTCGTCGATCAGCAGGACGGTGTCGCGCTCGGCGCGCAGCGCCCGCAGCAGCGGCCGCTCGAGCAGGTACTCCTCGCCGAAGAGGTCGTCGTGCACGTCCTCCCAGCCGGCCTCACCACCACCGGCGGTCGCGTGCTGGATACGCAGCAGCTGCTTCTTGTAGTCCCACTCGTACAGCGCCCGTGCCTCGTCGAGCCCCTCGTAGCACTGCAGCCGCACGAGGTCCGCGTCGAGCGCGGTCGCGACGGCCTTCGCGAGCTCGGTCTTGCCCACGCCGGCCGGGCCCTCGACGAGGACGGGCTTGCCGAGCCGCCCTGAGAGGTGGACGACCGTCGCCGTCGCGTCGTCCGCGAGGTAGCCGGTCGCACCGAGCCGGGATCGGACATCCCCCACCCCGTCGAACGTGGCGGAAGGGGCCTGCGACGCGTCCACGGCGACTCCTGACCCGCTCCGGCCCCGGTCCGGCTCCGAGGTCCGGGACCGCGAGGCTACGCCACCCCGGCCGCCGCTACGGTCCCCCGCGACGGGCCCGGAGGGGCCTCGGGAGGGGTCCAGATGCGGGCGGTGCGGGTGACACGGTTCGGCGGTCCGGAGGTGCTCGAGCTGGTCGAGGACGCGCCGGAGCCGGTCGTCGGCGAGGGCATGGCGCTCCTCCGGGTGGCGCGTGCGGGCATCAACTTCGCCGACACGCACCAGGCGGAGGACTCCTACCTCGCGCCGACCACACTCCCCCTCATCCCGGGCGCGGAGGCGGCGGGGACGGTGGACGGTCACCGCGTCGTCGCGCTCCTCCCCGGTGGGGGATACGCCGAGCGGGTGGCCGCGCCGACCATGACGACGTTCGCCGTGCCCGACGGCGTCGACGACGGCACGGCCTGTGCGCTCGTGCTGCAGGGCACGACCGCGTGGCACATCCTCCGGACGTCCGCGCGGGTGCAGCCCGGTGAGACCGTGGTCGTGATGGCGGCCGCGGGCGGCGTCGGGTCGCTCGCCGTGCAGCTCGCCCGCACGTTCGGTGCCGGGCGCGTCGTCGCGGTCGCCTCGACGGCGGAGAAGCGCGCGCTCGCCGCGGATCTCGGCGCGGACGCGACCGTCGACAGCGGCGAGGAGGACCTCACCGGCGCGATCCGCGAGGCCTGTGGCGGCCGCAGCGACGTCGTGCTCGAGATGACGGGCGGGCCGACCACCGAGGCGTGCCTCGCGACGCTGGCGCCGTTCGGCCGCCTCGTCATCTACGGGATGGCGTCACGTCAGCCGACCGCGCCCGTCGACCTCGGACGGCTCACCGCCCGCTCGCAGGGCGTGATCGGCTTCTGGCTCGCACACGCGATGCGCGACCCGGCGAGGCTGCTCGCGGGTCCGATGGCCGAGCTGCTCGACCTCGTCGCGCGCGGCGCGTTGCGCGCCGTCGTCGGCGACACCTACGCGCTGAGCGAGGCACGCCGTGCCCACGAGGACCTGCGCGGACGCCGGACCGTCGGGAAGCTGCTGCTCGATCCGTCCCGCTGAGCCGGGGTCGCTGAGCCGGGGTAGCTGACTCAGTCGAGCACGGCGAGATCGTCGCGGTGGATGACCTCGCGGCCGAAGCCGGCGCCGAGCCGCTCGACGGCGACGTCGGTCGCGAGCCCGGCGAGGCGTGCCACGTCCGACTCGTCGAAGGCGACGAGCCCGCGCGCGACGACCCGCCCGTCCGGGTCGACGACCTCGACCGCGTCCCCGGTGGCGAAGCCGCCGTCGCACCCGGTCACCCCGACACCGAGCAGTGAGGCCGCACCACCGCGCAGCGCACGCGCAGCGCCGGCGTCGACGTGGATCCGCCCCCGCACACGCAGTGCGAACGCGATCCAGAGGCGACGCGCCTCCATGCGCTCCATCCGCGCGACGAACCACGTCCCGACGTCGGCCCCGTGCGCGACCTCGGTGATCACGTCGGGACGACGTGCATCCGCGATGACGACGTGCATGCCGCTGCGGACCGCGACCTGGGCGGCACCGATCTTCGTGCGCATGCCGCCCGAGCCGACGGCGGACCCGACGCCGCCGATGCGCTCGACGTCGATCGCTCCGGGGTCCTCGACGACACGGACGAGCATCGCGCCAGGCTCACCGGGCGGACGGTCGAGCATCCCCTCGACGTCGCTGAGCAGCACGAGGAGGTCCGCACCGAGCATCGACGCGACGAGCGCGGCGAGGTGGTCGTTGTCACCGTAGGTGAGCTCCTCGGTGGCGATCGCGTCGTTCTCGTTGATGATCGGGACCGCGCCGAGCTCGAGCAGCCGGCGCAGCGACGTGCGTGCGTTCAGGTAGCGCCGGCGGATGACGAAGTCGTCCTGACTCAGCAGCAGCTGCGCGCCGACGAGGCCGTGCTCGTCGAGCACCTGCTGGTAGGCGTGGACGAGCGCTCCCTGACCGGCCGCCGCGGCGGCCTGCAGCGTCGGCGTGTCGGTCGGGCGCTCCGCGAGGCCGAGTCGGTCCATGCCGGCGGCGACCGCGCCGGACGTGACGACGACGACACGGACGCCCTCCGCGCGGAGCGCGGCGACCTGGGTCGAGAGCGTGCGGACCTGTGCGGCGTCCAGGTGTCCGGCCCCGTCGCGCAACGATGACGAGCCGACCTTGACGACGGCGAGCGACGGCGTGGCGAAGCGGGTGGTCACGGCAGCTCCTCCGTTGCGGACCAGTCGGGCACGAGCGCATCCTCGCCCACGACGATGCCGACGTCGTCGAGCGCGTCCATCTCTCCGGCGAGCACGGCCTCGCGCTCCTCGGGCGGCAGGTCGTCGAGCTCGGGATCGAACGCGAACTCGATGTCACCGATCACGACCGGGTCGCCCTTGCGCGCTCCTGCAGCGACGAGCGCACGCTCGACGCCGGCACGCCGCATGCGGCCCTGGAGGTAGCGCGCGGCGCCGACGTCCTCGAGCGGGAGCATGGCGACCCATCGCTCGACGCGGTCGCTGACGACGCGGTAAAAGCCGTCCTCGTCGGCCTCCACGCGCACGGGTGCCGCATGGCCGCGCGGGCGCAGCACGACGGGCTCGGTGCCCTCCTCCGCGGCGAGGTCACGCGCCGGACCGAGCTCATCGACGAGCTCGCCGAGCCGGTACCGCAGGCGGTCGAGCCCCTCGCCGGACAGGGCCGAGACCTCGAGGACCTCGAGGCCGCGCGCCGTGAGCGTGTCGCGGACGAGGCCGGCCATCGTCACCGCGTCGGGGAGGTCGACCTTGTTGAGCACGACGAGCTGCCGGCGCTCGAGCAGCGCAGGGTCGTGCTGCTCGAGCTCGCCGAGGACGACGTCGAGGTCCTGCACGGGGTCACGTCCCGGCTCGGCAGTGCCGGCATCGAGCACGTGCAGCAGGACTCGGCAGCGGGCGATGTGGCGCAGGAACCGGTTGCCGAGCCCGCGTCCCTCCGCGGCACCCTCGACGAGCCCGGGCACGTCGGCGAGCACCACGTCGATGGGCGATCCGTCCGGTCGGTCCCCAGCGCGCATCACGCCGAGATGCGGCGTGAGAGTGGTGAACGGCCACGCCTCGACGCGCGGTGTGGCGGCGGAGAGCTGTCGTACGAGGGAGGACTTGCCGGCCGAGGGGAACCCGACGAGCCCGACGTCGGCGATCAGCCGGAGCTCGAGGCGCAGAAGGGACTCCTCGACCTTCTCGCCGCGCTCCGCGAACGCGGGCACGCGCCGGAAGCGGTTCGCGAACGAGCGGTTGCCGCGTCCCCCACGGCCACCGGACGCGATGACCGCACGGCGGCCGGCCGTCGCCAGGTCGGCGAGCGTCGTGCCGTCCGTGTCGCGCACGATCGTGCCCACCGGGACGGGGACCATGCGGTCCTCGCCCCGTGCGCCGGTCCGACCCTTCCCGCCCCCGTCGCCCCCTCGACCCGCGCGCAGGTGGGGCGCACGGTGGAGGTCGACGAGCGAGGTCACGTTCGTGTCGGCGACGAGGACCACGGAACCGCCATCGCCGCCATCACCACCATCAGGACCACCGAGCGGGACGTGGGCCTCCCGACGGAACGCGACCACGCCGGAGCCACCGTCACCACCACGGACGTGCACGGTGCACTCGTCGACGAACGAGGCGGCGTTCACGGTGACTCCTGTGCGGTCATACGGCGGAGGAAATGCGACGGGCGGCCCGACGGGCCGCCCTGACGCTGTAGAAGCCCGACGGGTCAGGCGTCCGCCGGCTCGACGATCGCGAACGTGCGGTCCTTCGAGCGACGGAAGCTCACGGTGCCGTCGACGAGCGCGAACAGCGTGTCGTCACCGCCGCGACCGACGTTGACGCCCGGGTGGATGCGGGTGCCGCGCTGACGGACGATGATGCCGCCCGCACGGATCGCCTCGCCGGCGTACTTCTTCACGCCGAGGCGCTTGGCGTTGGAGTCGCGCCCGTTGTTGGACGAGCCTCCGCCCTTCTTGGTCGCCATGCTGGATCCTTCCGTGCGGTCCTCGGCGCGGTGCCGGGACGCGGTCGCTCAGATGCTGTCGATCCGGACGGTCGTGCGGTGCTGCCGGTGGCCGCGACGCTTGCGCTGGCGCGACTTGTTCTTGTACGTGAAGACGCGGACGCGCGGGTCGAGGTCGTGCGCCGTGATCGTGCCGGCGACCGTGCGGCCGGCGAGCGCGTCACCGGCGACCACGCCGCCGTCGTCGCCGACGACGAGCACGGGACGGAGGTCGACGGCGTCCCCGATCCGACCCTCGATCAGCTCGACACGGACCTCCTGGCCCTGCTCGACGCGGACCTGCTTGCCACCGGTTGCGATCACGGCGTACACGGGTGCTCCTGATGTCGTGCGCGCGCGGGCGCGTGCTGCGCCGTCCGGGACGACGCGATCGGGCGGGTGCTCGGCGCTGGCCGCAGGTCCTGCAGCGGGCAGGGCGGACCGTCGGCCGGATGGACGGCGGAGCGCCGGAGCGATGCGGGAGGGTACCGCCGGCGCGCGCGGACGGTCAACCGGCCCCGCAGACACGCCGGCCAACGCTCCGAGGTCGTCAGGACCCCAGTCGAGCCAGCAGCGGCGCGGTCCGGGGCAGCAGCCGGTTGAGCGCGCGGTGGGTGTGGAACCAGGGCGGCCGGACCGCCGGATGGAACGGCCCGCGCACGACCGTCTTCGCGACGTCCTCGAGCAGGAACGTGTTGTGCACGAACCCGTTCCCCGACTGGATGTCCCCCGGGGTCGCCCCGGGCGCACCGCCCCAGGGCGGCGTCACCATCGCGTAGGGGGCTGCCGACCAGTGGTTCACGACGACCGAGCCGTAGTGCAGCCGATCGATGGCACGCTCGACGGCCTCGCGCGCCTCGGGGTCGTTGAGGGTCCGCGGGTGGACGATGATCGACGCCGACAGCGTCCCCCACAGCCGCTCGTTGCAGAAGTCGACCGCACGGTCGAGGAACTCCGGCACGGACCGCGGTGCTTCGAGCGGGACCTCGCCGAACACGGCGCAGAAGGCCTCGGTCGTGAACGCGATGTCGTCGGCGCGCGTCGCGTCGAGGTCGGGGATGAACGTGAACGGGACGTCACGCTCCCCCGTCGGCCCGTAGCGCTCCGCCTCCGGGTGGGCTGCGGTGAACGCCTCGAAGCGGTCGCGTGCGCCCGGGTAGTAGGCCTCGCGCGGCTCGGCGCGCTGCAGCGAGTCTCGGATCGCATCGTTGAGCGCGGCGCGGCGTGACCACGCGGCGTGCTGCACGATCACCCGCGCGGCGATGCAGTTGAAGCCCGCGTTCTGGACGAGCATCGAGGCGATGTTGTCGCCGTGGTAGGCGATCTCCCGCGGCGTCCACGGTCCCGGGACGACGATGACGGGGGTGACGTTGCCGAGCTCGGCTGTGATCGGCTTCGTCCGCAGCGGTGTCCCGCGCCGCTTACGGTCCGGCGCCTCCGCGTCGTCACCGAAGACGATCGCCTCGTAGGTCCGGTCAGACCCCGTGAGGTGGACGGTGTCGACGTCCGGATGGTCGATGATCGTGCGTGCGACGTCCGGCCCCCCCGTCATGAGGCGTAGCCAGCCGCCGCGGATCAGCGGACGCAGCGCGACCTCGAGGTGGGGGGCGAGGTAATCGTTGACGGGGTTGAGCTTCAGGAGCACGACCCGGTCCTCAGCGAACAGCTGCGTCAGCGCGTCCATCGGACCGATGGAGGACACGTTGCCCGCGCCGAGCACGAGCGAGACCTCCGGTGGACTGACGTGCCCCTCGTGGTGGATGCGTCCCATCCGCTCGCGCGCCTGCTCGGGCGTGACACCCACCGCCAGTCGGACCTCCGCGGTGAAGCCGGGGAAGAGCGCCCGGTCGACGACGTCGCTCGGAAACACGTCGACGACGGTGTGCCCCCGATCGTCCATGCGGATCGAGGGTGGTGCGGGCCTTCCGGTGTCACGGATGTCGCGCAGCGTCGCCGCGAGCAGCGTGACGTTCCGCAGGGTCGCGAGGACCC
>JAURQY010000104.1 GCA_030835875.1 Nitriliruptorales bacterium
CAGCGCTCGATCATCAGCTGCGTCAGGTTGCTCGGGCACAGGTCCGCCGCCTCGCGCAGCAGCACGAGCTTCTCGCGCACCGGCGTGGGTGCGGCGATCCACCCGGAGCGCACGCCCGGCGCGAACGTCTTCGACATCGTGCCGAGGGAGACGACGCGCTCGGGGATGAGCGTGCGCAGCGACGTCGCCGTCTCGCCGTCGAAGCCGAGCAGCCCGTACGCGTCGTCCTCCATCACGAGGAGGTCGTGCTCCTCGGCGAGCTCGGCGAGCCGCCGCCGCCGCGCCTCCGACAGGGACACGCCGCCGGGGTTCTGGTGGTTCGGGATCGTGTAGAGGTACTTCGCACGCCGGCCCTCGGCACGGAGCCCGACGAGCAGCTCCTCGAGCAGGTCCATGCGCATGCCGTCGGCGTCCATCGGGACGTGCCGCACATCCGCCTGGTGCGAGTTCATCGCGGCGACCGCACCGACGTAGGTCGGACCCTCGGCGATGACGATGTCGCCCGGGTCGATGAAGCACTTCGCGATCAGCTCGAGGGCCTGCTGGCCACCGACGGTGATGAGCAGCTCGTCGGGCGTCGCAGGCACACCGGCGTGCGCCATCACGTCGACCAGCGCCTCGCGCAGCTGCGGACGGCCCTGCCCGCCGCCGTACTGCAGCGCCACCGTGCCCTGCTCGCGGATGACCTGTGCGGTCATGTCCGCGACAGCGTCGAGGTCCATGACCGAGAGGTCCGGCATCCCACCGGCGAAGGAGACGATCTCGGGCCGCTCGGCGACGGAGAAGAGGGCACGGATCTCGGATGCGGCCAGACCCGAGACACGGTCGGCGTAACGGGACAGGTAGGGGTCGGTGTCGAGACGCACGGGTGACCTGCGGGCCGGGGTCTCGCGAGCGTAGAGCGTCAGGCGCGGCCGGTGAGGAAGTCCACGAGTCCTTCGACCACGTCCTCGGCGAGCCGGCGCTGCACCTGCGGGTCGGTCAGACGGCGCGCGTCGTCCGGGTTCGTGAGGAAGCCGGGCTCGAGCACGACGGCCGGTGCGCGGGAGAGCCGCAGGATCGAGACGGTCGCGGGATGGCTCCGGCAGTCCGGCGTCCCGAGCGTCGCGACCGTGCGGGCGAGCAGATGGTCGGCGAGCGCGCGGCCGAGCTCGGACATGTACGTCTCGGTCCCGAAGTAGCTGGCGGTCGCTCCGCACGCGCGCGGCGAGTCCGCGCGGTTGAGGCCGATCGAGACGATGACCTCGACGTCGGCATCGTTCGCCACCGCCGCTCGCTCCGCGGCGTCGGGGGACGTCGTCGGCCCGCGGCTCAGGAGCGCCGTGGCGCCGAGCGCGCTCAACCGACCCTCGGCGATCGACGCGATGGCCCACGTGATGGCGTGCTCCGGGGTCCCGTCGGGCGCGACGACGCCGGGCACGTCCGGGCCGTTCGCCGGGTCGAGCAGGATGCGGGCACCACGGATGTCGGTCCGCGTCGGGCGACGCAGCTGCGAGCGTTCGCGTGCCATCGATGCGGGCGCTGCATGGTGGTCGCGGTGGAGCCGCGTGAGCTGCTCGAGCGTCTCCGCCCCGACGATGCCGTCGACGACCAGCCCGACCTCGGTCTGGAACGCGAGGAGCGCACGCTCGGTCTCAGGGCCGAACACCCCGTCCACGAGGCCGGCGTCGAAGCCGAGCCGTGAGAGCCGCAGCTGCAGGTCACGGACGTCCTCGCCGCGCAGCATCGGCCGTGTGGCGAACAGCAGCCGGTCGCCGAGGCGGTAGGACGCGGCGACGAGCACCTGCCACGTCTCGTGGTCGACGATGCCGTCCGCGGGGAGCCCGTGGCGCTGCTGGAGCCCCCGGACCGCACGCTCCGTGGCCGGCCCGAACACGCCCGGCTCGTCGTCGCCCGGCACGAGGCCG
Organism: Nitriliruptorales bacterium; assembly: GCA_030835875.1. GTDB lineage: Bacteria > Actinomycetota > Nitriliruptoria > Nitriliruptorales > Nitriliruptoraceae > CSBr16-57R1. The sequence goes on from JAURQY010000104.1 coordinate 1,908, forward strand.
ATGCCATGCAGCAGCCGCTGCACGTCCTCGACGTGCGGGCCGGTGCTGCGCAGGGCGATCGGATCCATGCGCAGGAGCCTACGACGGGACCGTCAGGCCCCGGCCCCTCAGAGGAACGCGGAGAGGTCGGCCTCGAGCTGCGCCTTGCCCTTCGCGCCGACGATGCGCTTGGCCTCCTGGCCGCCCTGGACGACCAGCAGCGTCGGGATCGACATGATCCCGTAGTCGCGTGCCGTCGCCGGGTTCTCGTCGACGTTGAGCTTGAGCACCTTGAGCTTCCCGGCCTGCTCATCGGCGATCTGGTCGACGATCGGGCTCACCATGCGGCACGGTCCGCACCACTCGGCCCAGAAGTCGATGAGGACCGGGACGTCGGACTCGAGGACCTCGGTGGGCCACTGGGCGTCGGTGACGGGCGTCGCTGCCATGGTCGCTCCTGTCGGGCGCGTCGTGCGGGATGCTCGATGCTGGTGATGCGGGGGAAGGTACTCAGTCGTCCTGGTCGGCGAGCCAGCGCTCGGCGTCGATCGCCGCGCGGCAGCCGGTGCCTGCGGCCGTGATCGCCTGGCGGTAGGTGTGGTCCATGACGTCACCGCAGGCGAACACGCCCTCGACGTTGGTGCGCGTCGACGGGTCGTCGACGACGAGGTAGCCCTCGTCGTCCGTGTCGAGCACGCCGTCGAACAGCCACGTGTTCGGGATGTGGCCGATGGCCAGGAAGACGCCGTCGCAGGCGAGGTCGCGCTGCTCGCCGGTGACCGTGTCCTCGAGCGTGACCGAGCTGACGACCCCGTCCGCGCCGTTGACGCGGGTCACCGTCGCGTTGAGCGCGAACTCGACCTTCTCGTTGCGCTGCGCACGGTCGACCATGATCGCCGAGGCGCGGAACTCCTCGCGCCGGTGGACGATCGTCACCTTCGCGGCGAACTTCGTGAGGAACGTCGCCTCCTCCATCGCCGAGTCACCGCCACCGACGACGATGACGTGCCGGTCGCGGAAGAAGAAGCCGTCGCAGGTCGCGCAGGCCGACACGCCCGAGCCCCACAGCTCGTCCTCGCCCGGGACGTCGAGCCGGCGCGGCTTCGCCCCCGTCGCGACGATCAGCGAGCGGCTGCGCAGCGTCACGCCGGACGCGGTCTCGAGCGTGAAGGGACGCGCGGAGAGGTCGGCGCGGACGACGTCCTCGGTCACGAAGCTCGTCCCGAAGCGCTCCGCCTGGCTGCGCATGTTGGTGATGAGCTCCGGCCCCATGATGCCCTCGGGGAAGCCGGGGAAGTTCTCGACGTCGGTCGTGAGCGTCAGCTGGCCGCCGGTCGGCCCACCCTCGACGACGCCCTCGACGAGGAGCGGCGCGAGGTTCGCGCGTGCCGCATAGACGGCCGCGGTCAGGCCGGCAGGGCCGGACCCGAGGATGATGACGTCATGCGTCCCGTCGGTGGGCTGCTCGGACACGGGTCCTCCGGTCTGGTTCGTGGGGCGCGGATGCGCGATCGGGATCAGGTGGGTCCGAGGACGCTGAGGTCGGCCACCTCGATGGTGAACGTACCGACGGGCGTCGGGGAGACCCCGGTGACCCACACCACCCACCAACGCGCGGCGACCGGCGACCATTCCATCCGCTGCACGGAGCGCACACCGCGCTGCACGGCGAGCGGATCGCCGAACGGTGCGATCCCGTCGCGGGCGTCGGGCGCCTCGGTCGCGTCGGGGAGCGCGTAGAGCGTCACGTCCGGTCCGCCGCGCACCAGCCGCAGCGTCATCCCGCGGACCTCGCGCACCTCGCCGAGGTCGATGAGGAGCCCCACCCCGCCGGAGCCGTCGAGGTCGGCGGTCGTGTAGTCGCCCGGCGACCACACCGTCTGCGCCTCGCCGTCGGCCGCGGCCGCGGCGAGCGCCGGGTCGCGCGCGAGCTCGGGCCGTGTCGGGTCGAACACGCGCGCCTCGGCGACCGGCCACATGATGCTGCCCGTGCCGGCGACCTCGGGCGTCGCCGGCTCGCGCAGGAACAGCACGGCGAGCAGCGCCGCCGCGGTCACCGCCGCACCGCTCACCGCGGACCCGAGCATCCGGCGCACGTCCCCGGGGCGTGCGAACGCGCTCGTCGCCGCCTCGAGCGGCTCGTCGAGCGCCGTGTGGTTCACGGCGGCCGCCCCCGGCAGGAGCCGCGCGGTCAGGAGCGACGGGCGGCTCGCGAGGAGCGGGGTGAGCACGTCGGCGAGCGCCGCTCCGTCCGCGTAGCGAGCGGTCCGGTCGCGTCGCGTCGCCCGGGTGACGATCTCGTCGAGCTCCTCGGGCACGTCGGAGCGCGCGCGGCGCGGCGGCAGCAGCTCGTAGGTGAGCCGCATGGCGGCGGTCGCCGCGGGCGTGTCGCCGCTGAATGCCGGCCGACCGACGAGCGCCTCGTAGAGGACGATGCCGAGCGCGTACACGTCGGTGCGCGCGTCGATGTCCGCACCCTCGAGCTGCTCGGGTGCGACGTAGGCGGCGGTGCCCATCACGGTGCCCGGGTTGGTGAGCGTGGCGTCGCTGCCCGACAGCGCCTTCGCGATGCCGAAGTCCGTCACCTTCACAGTGCCGTCGGTCGCGATGAGGATGTTCGCGGGCTTGATGTCGCGGTGCACGAGACCCTGCGTGTGCGCGGCCGCGAGCGCACGTGCGACCTGCTCGCCGACGGCGGCGACGACGACGGCGTCGAGAGGCTCGCGGCGCAGCAGCACGTCGCGCAGGCTCGGCCCCTCGACCAGCTCCATCACGAGCCAGACGATCCCGTCCTCGCGACCGGTGTCGTAGATGCGCACGACGTTGGGGTGGCTGAGCCCGGCCGCGGCGCGCGCCTCGCGCTGGAAGCGCTCGACGACCGTCGCATCGCCGGCGTGGTGCGGGTGCAGCAGCTTCACGGCGACCGGCCGTGCGAGATGCTCGTCGAACGCACGCCACACGATCGCCGCGCCACCCGACGCCACGACCTCGTCGAGCCGGTAGCGGCCGTCACCGAGGTGGCTGCGGTCCGGCCACGGCGCATCGGCGCCCGTGCCGCCGCCCGTGGCGCGGGCCGCGCCGCGATCAGGGAGCGGCGTCCCGATCAGCGTCGGGTCGTCACCACCACTGCTCATCGAGCCGTCTCCGGGGTTCCGCGTGCGTCGTGGCTGTCGCGCGCCGGCAACCGTAGACCGCGGCGGCGCTGGCGGACGGCGCCCACGACCGTGAGCAGCACGACCGTGATCGCGACCAGCGCGAGCGCCGGCGTCGCGAACACCGTCGCCCGCACGCCGGCCACCTCGCTCGCGAGCAGCCGTTCGCCCGACGGGTCGGTGACGCGGACGCGGACGGGGAAGCGGCCCGTCGCGCCCGAGCGCACGGGGACCTCGAGCGACTGCGCACCCGTCGCGTCGGCGGCGAACGCGAGCTCGCGCATGCGGCCATTGGTCCACGTGAGCGCCGCCGGGCCGGACATCTCGACGCGGACGCGCAGCGGCACGGGACCGGCGTGCGCGACCGTCAGCGGCACGGTGCCGTCGCGGTCGGTCAGCGTGACGTCCTCGATCGTGATGCTCGACGCCCCGAAGGCGACGTCGACGCCGGCGCGGACGCCGCCGAGCAGCGCGAGCGCGTCGTCGACGTCGAGCTGGCGCGACGTCGCACGCACGAGCTCGTCGGACGCGTCGCGCAGCGTCCGCTCTCCGACAGGCACGGCGACCTCACCGTCCCCTCCGGCGACGTCCACCGCGCCGACCAGCAGCTCGAGGTCGCGTGCGGCGCGGACGAGCGCGTCGCGCAACCGGTCGGCGATCGGCGCGACCCGCTGGTCGGCGAGCCGGGCGGGGGTCCGTGCACCCGCGGTCGCAGCGACGAGCGACTCGGGTGCGGCGGGGGTGAGCCAGGGTGCGGCACCGAGGCGGGTGAGCAGCTCGGCGGCGAAGCGCGGGTCCGGGTCGAAGCCGGCGGGCGGGAGGAGGACGAGGGATCGCCCCGCCCGGCCCGGCGCCTCGAGGTGCACCATCGCCGTGCGCACGAGCACCTCCTGTGCGGCGCGCACCGGGTCGCCCGGATCCCGTCTGCTCGATGCACCGAGTGCGACGGAGAGGTAGGGGTCGCCGACGAGCGCGGCGATCGGCCGACCCGTCGGGCTCCGCAGGGTCCGCACCGGCTCCTCGAGGGGGACGTCGAGCGC
>JAURQY010000105.1 GCA_030835875.1 Nitriliruptorales bacterium
GGCTGAGGGCCGCGTCGACTACCGCCTCCAGCGTCGCGTCGCGCTCGACAACCTGTCGGTCGCGAGCCGTGCGCTCGAGCAGCACTGCGACGCGCACCCCGAGCTGCTCCGTGCCGCGAAGCATCTCGGCGAACCGCGCGGTGAGGACTGCCCGGTGTGCGACGAGGTCGAGCTCGTCGGCCTCCAGTACGCGTTCCTGCAAAACGGTCCGAAGTCGCAGGGCGGCCGTGTCGTCGAGCCGGCGCGCCTCGCCCGCTACGCCGAGCGGCACGGCGACCTCATCGTCTACGAGGTCGAGGTCTGCCGCGGCTGCCACTGGAACCATCTGGTGTCGCAGCGGACGGTCAAGCGTCCGGAGCGCGCGACCGGCACCGCCTGACGCGCGAAGGAGCGGCCGCATGACCGAGCGCCTCTACTCGACGCAGCAGTACCTCCGCGAGACGGCCGCCGAGGTCGTCGACGTCGACCGCGACGAGGGCCTCGTGCTGCTCGACCGCACCGTGGTCTACCCGGGCGGTGGCGGACAGCCGCCGGACACGGGCGTGCTGCGGTTCGGCAGCGGCGCGTCGGAGGACGTGCTGAGCGTGCTCGACGCGCGCGCCGATGGTCGCGGGGTGTGGCACCGGATCGAGGGTGCACTCCCACCCGTCGGCACCGCCGTCGAGGTCGCGATCGACTGGGAGCGCCGTCACCGGCTGATGCGCACGCACACCGCGATGCATGCGCTGTGCGGCATCGTGTGGGACCGCTACGCCTCGCCCGTCACCGGCGGCAACATGGAGCCCGGCCAGGGACGGCTCGACTTCGAGCTGCCCGACTGGGACCCCGAGGACCGCGCACCGATCGAGGCGGCGCTCAACGACGCGCTCGCCCGCGCGCTCCCCGTCGAGATCGCGTTCCTCCCGCGCTCCGAGGCGGACGCCGACCCGTCGCTCATCCGCACGAAGGTGTCGCTGCTCCCGCCGACGCTCACCGAGGTGCGGGTCGTCGACATCGTCGGGCTCGACCGGCAGGCGGACGGCGGCACGCACGTCGCGACGACCGCCGAGGTCGGCCGCGTGCGCATCAGCAAGGTCGAGTCGAAGGGCAAGGGGTTCCGACGGATCCGCATCGACCTCGAGGACTAGCCTCGCCGCCATGGACGAGCCCACGCACCTGAGCGCCGAGCCGACGGCCGACGAGCCGCCGCGCCCCGCCCGCTGGTACCACCTGATCGGTGGGGAGCGGCAGGGGCCCGTCGCACTCGCCGACATGCGCGAGCTGGTGCTCGAGGGGACGCTCGTCCCGGAGAGCTGGGTCTGGGCCGACGGGATGCCCGACTGGCTGCGTGTCCGCGAGGTCCCCGCGCTCGTCCCGCCGCGCACGCTCCGGGTGACGCTCACCGCGTGGCCGGACGTCGACGAGGGATGAGCGACGTCGACGCCGTGAGCGACCCGCTCGCACTGCTGCGCGCCCGCGGCTTCGTCCAGGACGTCACCGATGAGGCCGCGCTGCGCGACGCGTTCGCCGCCGGCCGCGTCACCTACTACGTGGGCTTCGACCCGACCGCACCGTCGCTGCACGCCGGCAACCTCGTCGGGATGATGGCGATGGCCTGGCTCCAGCGCGCCGGTCACCGGCCGATCGCGCTCGCCGGTGGCGGCACTGGGCGCATCGGCGACCCGTCGGGGCGCGACACCGAGCGCACGATGATGGGCGAGGACGAGCTCGCCGCGAACCTCGCGGGCATCCGCCGGCAGCTCGGCGCGTTCCTCGACCTCGACGACACCGAGGGCGGCGAGCGCGGCTTCCTCGTCGACAACCACACGTGGCTGTCGCACCTCGACCTGCTCGGCTTCCTGCGCGACGTCGGTGTGCACGCGCCCGTCACCGCCATGCTCGGCCGCGAGTCGGTGAAGCGTCGCCTCGAGGGCCGCGAGCAGGGCATCACCTACACCGAGTTCACCTACCAGCTGCTGCAGGCGTACGACTTCGTGCACCTCAGCCGCGCGCACGGGTGCGTCCTGCAGGGCGGCGGCTCGGACCAGTGGGGCAACATCACCGCCGGCATCGACCTCGCGCGCCGGCTCGACGGCGTGCAGCTGCACGGGCTCGTGTGGCCGCTGCTCACGACGGCGGACGGCGCGAAGTTCGGCAAGTCCGCGGGCAACGCGGTGTGGCTCGACGCCGGCATGACGAGCCCGTACGCGTACTACCAGTACTGGTTCAACGCGGCGGACGCGGACGTCGAACGCTTCCTCCGCCTCTTCACGTTCCTCCAGCTCGCCGAGGTCGCCGAGGTCGCCGCGCAGCACGCGGCCGACCCGTCGGCGCGGCACGGGCAGCGCGTGCTCGCCCGCGAGGCGACGCGCATCCTCCACGGCGACGAGGGCGTGGCGTCGGCCGAGCGCGCGACGGAGGTCCTGTTCGGCGATGAGCCGTACGGGTCGCTCGGCGACGACGTGCTCGCCGCCGCGTTCGGTGAGGCACCGAGCGTCGAGCTGCCGCGCGCACGCCTCGACGACGGCATCGGTCTCCTCGAGCTGATGACCGAGGTCGGCGCGAGCGCGTCGAACGGTGAGGCGCGCCGGCTCGTGCAGCAGGGTGCGGTCCGCATCAACAACGCACCGGTCGACGATCCCGCGCGCGTCGTCACGACCGCGGACCTCGCCGGCGAGACGATCGTCGTGCTGCGCGCCGGTCGTCGCCGGCAGTTCTTGGCCCGCTTCGTCTGAGGGGATCTCGTCCTCAGCGGAAATGCCTAGACTTCCGTCCCCGGGAGCGGGAGCGCCGGGTGTCACAACGGAGGCCCCATGTCCGCCACATCCGTCCACGACCGCTGGGTGCTCCCCTTCGCCGAGGGTGACGCGTCGATGCGCGACCTCCTCGGCGGCAAGGGCGCGAACCTCGCCGAGATGGCGCGCATCGGGCTGCCC
>JAURQY010000106.1 GCA_030835875.1 Nitriliruptorales bacterium
CGCATCGAGCGGGCGCGGAAGCCGGCACCGCGCAGCAACTGCACCGACTCGAGCGAGCGCACCCCGCCCTTGCAGTGCACGACGTAGTCGGCCGCAGGGTCGAGCTCCGCGAGCCTGCCCGCGAGCGTGTCCTTCGGGATGAGGATCGCGCCGGGGATGTGGTTGATCTCGTACTCGTGGGGCTCGCGGACGTCGATGAGCACGACGTCGTCACGCTCCGCGATCTCGACGTACTCGGTCGGCAGGATCTCGAGGTCCTTGAGGTCGACCGGCTCGACGACCGCACGGTCGTGGGCGGGGACGCCGCAGAAGTCCTCGTAGTCGATGAGCTCGGTGACGGTCGGCTCGGGACCGCAGACGGGGCAGCGCGGGTCCTTGCGGACCTTCACGTAGGTCCAGTCCTGCTCGAGCGCGTCGTACACGCCGAGGCGGCCGACCATGCTGCGGCCGACCCCGGTGATGACCTTGATCACCTCGATGCCCTGCGCGGTGCCGATGTGGCCGGCCATCACGCCGAACACGCCGCCCTCGGCGCAGTTGGGGACCATGCCCGGCGGGGGCGGCTCGGGGTACATGCACCGGTAGCAGGGCCCCTCCTCCGCCCAGAAGACGCTGAGCTGGCCCTCGAAGCGGAAGATCGAGCCGTAGACGTTGGGCGTGCCGGTCAGCACGCACGCGTCGTTGACGAGGTAGCGGGTCGGGAAGTTGTCGGTGCCGTCGGCGACGACGTCGTACTGGCGGATGATGTCGAGCGCGTTCTCGCTCGTGAGGAACGTGCGGTGCAGCTCGACGTTCACGTTCGGGTTGATGTCCTTGATGGACGCGAGCGCCGACTCGAGCTTGTGCGTGCCGATGTCGCTCGTGCCGTGGATGACCTGGCGCTGGAGGTTCGACGCGTCGACCACGTCGTCGTCGACGAGCCCGATCGTGCCGACACCGGCCGCAGCGAGGTAGAGGGCGAGCGGCGAGCCGAGCCCGCCGGTCCCGACGAGCAGCACGCGCGCCGCCTTGATGCGCTCCTGACCGGCGAGGCCGATCTCGGGGATGATCAGGTGGCGGCTGTAGCGGGCGATCTCCTCGTGGGTGAGGGGTTCGCGCCGATCGACGGCGGGACGGGTCACAGGGGTCTCCTGGCGGGAGCCGAGCAGCAGAAGCATGTTCGAGATGAGGAGGGATTGTCGCGCGGACGACCGGCCGGAACGGGCCGATGGGTGCGAACGGTACGAACCCGCGGAGGCTCGCGGACGCCCTCGGGAGACGTCCCTAGACGTTCATCCCCATCGCGCGCAGCTCCTCGCGCACGTAGTCCGCGATCTTGTCGGTCGACCACGGCGGCGTGAAGGTGAACTCGACGTCGACGACGTCCACCCCGGGCATCGCCCCCATGATCACCGAGCACTGCTGGTGGATGATCTCGGTCAGCGGGCAGCCGACCGACGTGAGCGTCATGAGCACGTGGACCTGGCCGCGCTGCGGCTTGGTCACCTCGTAGACGAGGCCGAGGTCGACGATGTTGTAACCGATCTCGGGGTCGATGACGGCACGCAGCGCGTTGGTGAGCGCCTCGGTCGTCGGCATGCCGTCGTCCTCGAGCGGCAGGTCGGCGAACGGGTGCGGACGCGCCGGCGCGTCCTCGGCACGCCCCGTCGGCGTGTCCGCCTCGGGGATGCCCTCGCCGTCGTCGAGCAGCTCGCTGATCGTCGTCGTGTCGCTCATCTCACTCACTCTCATCCTCGTGGGTCACGTCGTTGGCCTCGTCGCCGCGGCGGAAGGTGTCGATCGCGTCGCGGAGCGCCATCCAGCCGAGCAGCGCGCACTTGACCCGCACCGGGAAGCGTGCCACACCCTGGAACACCATCCCGTCACCGAGGTCGTCCGGACGGCTGGGCTCCTCGCCGTGCATCATCAGCCGGAAGTCCTCGGACAGTTCGAGCACGTCCTCGACCGGCCGACCGAGCACGGCGACCGACATCGCCGACGCGGACGCCCGGCTGATCGAGCAGCCGTCGCCGTCGAACGCGAGTCCGTCGAGCACGCCGTCGCGGATGCGCACGCGCAGGTCCATCTCGTCCCCGCACAGCGGGTTCGAGTGGTGGACGTGCACGTCCTCGCCGGCGAGCCCCGGCGCGCTGTTGCGGGGGCTGCGGTAGTGGTCGAGGATGATCTCCTCGTAGAGCGCATCGAGCTCGGACATCAGGCGGCCCCTCTCGGTGCGAACATCGCGCGGGCCGCGGCGAGCCCGTCGAGCAGCGGATCGAGGTCGTCCTCGTCGTTGTACACGTGCAGGCTCGCACGCACCGTCGCGTTGATGCCGAGCTCACGCATCAGCGGCTTGCAGCAGTGGTGACCGACGCGCACGCACACGCCCCGAGCGTCGAGCATCGCACCGACGTCATGCGCGTGCACGCCCTCGACGGAGAACGAGATCGCCGCGCCGCGCTCCGCCATGTCGCGCGGCCCGTGGACGGTGATGCCCTCCGCGTCCTCGAGCGCGGCGAGGAACGTCCCGCCGAGCGCCACCTCGTGGGCACGCACCTCCGCAGGGTCGAGGTCCTCGAGGAAGCCGACGGCGGCGGAGAGCCCGGCGGCCTCCGCGATCATCGGGGTGCCGGCCTCGAAGCGGTGCGGGACGTCGTTCCAGGTCGCACCGGTGAGCGTCACGTCGCGGATCATCTCGCCACCGGTGAGGAACGGCTCCATCCGCTCGAGGAGCGCCGGGTCCGCGACGAGCGCGCCGATGCCGGTCGGGCCGAACATCTTGTGCCCGGTGAGCGCGTAGCTGTCGACCCCGAGCGCGGCGACGTCGACCGGCAGGTGCGGGACGGCCTGCGTGCCGTCGACGTGGACGATCGCGTCGGGGTTCGCGTCGCGCACCATGCGGGCGATGCGGGGCACGTCGTTGATCGTGCCGAGCGTGTTGGAGACGTGCGTGAACGCGGCGAAGCGCACGCGCCCGTCGGCGACGAGCCGTGCCGCCTCCTCGAGGTCGAGCTGCCCCTCCGGGGTCACCGAGATGTAGCGGACGTCGAAGCCGATGTCTTTGGCGGCGTGCACGAACGGCACCATGTTCGCGTGGTGCTCCATCACCGTGCACAGCAGCGCGTCGCCGGGGCCGAGGTTGCGACGCACCCAGCCGTAGGCGATCAGGTTGCACGCCTCGGTCGCGTTCTTGGTGAACACGACCCCGCGCGGGTCGGCACCGACGAGGCGCGCGAGCGCCGTCCGCGCACCCTCGTAGGCGTCGGTGGCCTCCTC
>JAURQY010000107.1 GCA_030835875.1 Nitriliruptorales bacterium
CGACGATCAGGTGGAGACGGTCCTCTTCCGCATCGCCAGGGGCACGGGGCTCAGGGGGCTTCGGGGCATGCCCGAATACCGGACGCCGGGCCTCTGGCGGCCGTTGCTCCCGTTCTGGAGGAGCGAGATCGAGGCGTACGCGACGAACTACGGGCTCGACCGCTCCGTCCTTCACCCCGTCGGCGTGGCACGCCACGAGCCGGACTGGGTGCGCTCGATCGTCGAGCGCTCTTCCGCACTGCATGCTCTGCCGTTCGACCGCTTCGTGTTCGTGGTGTCACGGCCGGCCGGCAGCCCCTACCTGCCGCGCGAGCGCAAGGTCGCCGCGCTGCGCGCACTCCACACGGTCGCGTGGGAGGAGCACGGCCTGCCGCTCGTGCTCCGGACACATCCGAAGGAGCACGAGGACGGCACGCTCGACGAGGCCCTTCCAGCGGCAGGAGAGGGCATCAGCTGGACGCGCTCGCGCGCGCATCCGTTCCATCTCGCGACGCGCAGCGAGCTCGCCGTGACCTTCTTCAGTGGCGTCGCCGTCGACCTCGTCGCGCTCGGCGTGCCGGTCGTCGAGCTCCTCGACGTCCGCGGCATCACGCCGTATGACGGGCCCGACGCGCCGCGCGACGCTCGCGGCCGGCCGCGCTTCGGTCCTTACCGCCGCGACGGCCTCGTCATCCCCGCGGACGACGCCGATGACCTGCGTGCCGTGTTCGCCCGCATCGCGGAGGATCGGGACGGGACGCTCTCCGGGCTGCGGGCCGCTATGGACGACCGGTTCACCGACCCGAGGGGCGCTGCTCTGCGGATGCTCGGACTGCTCAGCGCGTGATGTCGTCGGGCGAGCCGCCGGGCTGGCCGAAGAACGCGACCTTCGAGAAGTCGAGCTCGTAGCGGGCGATCGCCTCGCCGAGCACGGACCGGTGCTTCTCCCCGAGCTTCACGAGTTCTGCGAGCACGCAGTAGACGACCGCGTGCGCCTCGATGCGGTGCAGGCGCCGCAGCGCCTCGCGTGTGTCGCTGCGCCCGAACCCGTCGGTGCCGAGCGCGGCGAACGGGCCCGGCACGAAGTCGGCGATCTGGAACGGCGTCGCGCGCATCCAGTCCGACACGGCGACGAACGGACGGTCCCGTCCCTCCTCGAGGATGCGCGTCACCATCGGCACGCGCGGCTCAGCGTCGGGGTTTGTGCGGTTGAACGCCTCGACGGCCGTGCCGTCACGCAGCAGCCGGTTCCAGCCCGGTGCGGACCACACGTCGGCGACGACGTCCCAGTCCGACGCGAGCAGCTCCTGCGCACGAAGCGCCTCGCCGACGATCGTGCCCGACGCGAGGATGTGCGCGTCGGCGGTGCGCCCGTCCGCGACCCCGTCGAGCGTGTGGCCGTGACGGAAGCGGTAGAGCCCGTCGATGACCTGCTCGTCAGTGACGTGTGCGGGCATCGCAGGCTGCACGACCGGCTCGTTGTAGACGGTCAGGTAGAAGATGACGTCCTCGCCGCCCTCGACGTGGCGGTCGGAGAACATCCGCTCGAGCCCATGCTCGACGAGCACCGCGAGCTCGTAGGCGAACGACGGGTCGTACGCCTCGACCGCCGGGTTCGACTGCGCCATCAGCAGCGAATGGCGGTCCTGATGCTGGAGCCCCTCGCCGTTGAGCGTCGTCCCACCCGCGGTCGCGCCGATGAGGAAGCCGCGCGCGCGCTGGTCCGCCGCCGACCAGATCGAGTCGGCCGTGCGCTGGAACCCGAACATCGAGTAGAAGATGTAGAGCGGCACGGTCGGCACACCGTGCGTCGCGTACGACGTTCCGGCGGCCGCGAACGTGGCGACCGAGCCCGCCTCGGTGATCCCCTCGTGGATGATCTGGCCATCGACCGCCGTGCGGTAGCTCAGCAGCAGGTCTGAGTCGACCGGCTCGTAGTTCTGCCCCTGGTGGTCGTAGATCTTCGCCGTGGGGAACCACGAGTCCATGCCGAAGGTGCGCGCCTCGTCGGGGATGATCGGGACGATGCGCTTCCCGAGGTCCTCGCTGCGGAGCAGGTCCTTGAAGAGCCGCACGAGCGCCATCGTCGTCGCGACCGGCTGGTTTCCCGAGCCCTGCTTGAGCGCGCCGTACAGGTCGTGCTCCGGCAGCTTCGGCATCGCGAACACGGTGCGACGCTCGGGCAGGAACCCGCCGAGCTCGGCGCGCCGCTCCTTGAGGTAGCGCACCTCCTCGGAGTCCGGGCCCGGCATGACGTAGGGCGGCAGGTCGGCCTCGAGCGCGCTGTCGGGGATGTCGAGCTCGAGCCGGTCACGGAACGACATCAGCGCCGCGGAGCTGAGCTTCTTCATCTGGTGGACGGCGTTGCGCGCCTCGAAGTCCGGCCCGAGCGTCCAGCCCTTCACCGTCTGCGCGAGGATCACGGTCGGCGCACCCTCGGTGCGCACCGCCGCGTCGAACGCCGCGTGCACCTTGCGGTAGTCGTGCCCACCACGGGTGAGACGACCGAGGTCGTCGTCGGTCAGCGTGTCCGCGATCGCGCGCAGCGAGTCGTTCGCGCCGAAGAAGTGCTCGCGCACGTACGCCGGACCG